>NZ_JBVJFA010000033.1:0-79484 GCF_055588085.1 Streptomyces sp. NPDC046303 | reverse complement strand
GGTCCCGGCGAGGCAGCCCGAGTCGCCTCGGGCTGCCACCGGCACGACGGCACCGCGGCCCTGGCCTGCTAGGGGCCAGAGCTCATCTGATCCGGGATCAGTTGGGGTTCGTGTACACGCTGCAAGCCGAGGACGTCAGGCGGACCGGACCGGCCTTGCGCACCTGGATCTTCTTCATCAGGACACCTCCTTCACACCAGTGGGTGATGCGGACGTGCTCATCCTGTCGAGGGCCGCCATCGTTTCTCCAAAAGTCCGCCAAACGTCTTCACGAGGTGCGCACACCCTTCCCTGGCGGGCGAAGAGCCCGCATGTACCCGTATCCGGTCGAATGAGGGTTTTCGCCATGCCGCCGATGAGTCGCGTGCAAGGATGTCGGCCGTGACCAGATCGTCCTCCTCGCCCGTCGCCGAGGGCACGCCTCACCACCACGGCCTGGGCCCCCGTGCCGCTGCGGTGCTCGTGTTCGCGTCGTCGGCCGCGGTCCTGGTGGTGGAGATCGTCGCTCTGCGGCTACTGGCTCCCTACCTCGGCCTCACCCTCGAGACCAGCACCATGGTCATCGGCATCGCCCTCACCGCGATCGCCTTCGGCTCCTGGCTGGGTGGGCGCATCGCCGACCAGGTCGATCCGCGCCGGCTCATCGGCCCCTCGCTGGGGGTGTCGGGAGCGGTCGTCGCGCTCACCCCTGCCGTGCTGCGCACTACCGCGGAGTGGGCACCGGCGCTGCTCTTGTTGATCGCGGCGCTGACCATCCTCGTGCCCGGCGCGCTGCTCTCCGCGGTGACGCCGATCGTGACGAAGTTGCGTCTCACCAGCCTCGCCGAAACCGGAACGGTTGTCGGCCGGCTGTCCGGCGTCGGGACCGTCGGCGCCATCGTCGGCACGGTCCTCACCGGCTTCGTCCTCGTTTCGCGGTTGCCGGTCAGCGGCATCCTGATCGGCCTCGGCACCCTGCTGGTGATCGGCTCGGCGCTGGCCGAGTGGCGAACGCGCGGGTGGCGCGGCACGCCTGCCCTGACGCTCGTGGTCGTTGCCGGCGGCCTCGCCACCACGGTCGCACCGGGCGGCTGCGACACGGAGACCCGATACCACTGCGCACGGGTCGTCGCAGACCCCGACCGGGGCAGCGGCCGCACGCTCGTCCTGGACGGCGTGCGGCACTCCTACGTCGACATCGACGACCCGACCTTGCTCAAGTTCGCGTACGTGCGCGCCATCGCGTCCGTGGTCGATGCCGCCTTTCCCCCCGACAAGCCGCTGTCCGCACACCACTTGGGCGGCGGCGGGCTCACCTTTCCCCGCTACCTCGCGGCCACGCGACCCGGGACGCGCAGCCTTGTGTCCGAGATCGACGGCGGGGTCGCGCGCATCGACCGCGACCAACTGGGTCTGAGAGCGCAAGGCGGTATCGAGGTACGCGTCGAGGACGGCAGGCTCGGCCTGCGGCGACTGGACGCCGGCAGTCGTGACCTCGTCGTCGGTGACGCCTTCGGGGGCGTCAGCGTGCCGTGGCACCTCACCACGGTGGAGGCGATGGCCGACGTACGGCGGGTGCTCAACGAAGACGGCCTGTACGTGGCCAACCTCATCGACCACGGTGGCATGGCCTTCGCACGTGCCGAAGTAGCCACGCTCAGCGGAAGCTTCGAACACGTCGCCCTCGTCGGCGAACCCGCCGACATCGGCCTCGACCCGACGGCCACCCCCGAGGGCGGCAATCTGGTGGTGCTCGCCTCCGACCGGCCCGTCGACGTCCGTGCGACCCAGGAAGCTCTGGACGCCCGGCAGACCGGCTGGAAGATCTCCACGGGCGACGACCTCACCTCGTGGATCGGCGATGCCCGACCGCTCACCGACGACCACGCACCTGTCGACCAGCTCCTGCAGCCCCATGCCTCGCGGAACAGCCGGTGACAGGACACGCGTCCGAGCCGAACGGGCGCTGACAGGGCTCTCGTTCCGGAAGATCTGCGGCTCGGGTGCGCTCTCGCGGAGATTTTTGCGGTGATCCATTGACCGGGACCAAGGCGCCGGATAGAAAGATCGCGAACAGGACCGCGATCATCAAACCGGTCCGTACAGCTCTGCCCGGGGGATTTCGCTTTGCCGCACACAGATGCACTTCGTCCTGCCCGCGTCCTGGTGGTCGAACCCGCCTCTTCCGGGGGCGCCACCCTGATCGGCGTCGCGGCCGAGATGGGACTGCGGGTCGTCGTCGCCACCGCCGACTCCGGCGACCGCCGGCTCTCCGACGCCGTGCGCGCGGCGGCCGACTCGGTGCTGACGGTGGAGACCAACGACCAGGCCGCTCTCGAAGCGGCCGTGCTCGAACTGCACCGGGCCGAGCCGTTCGAGGCGGTGCTGCCGGGCTCCGACATCTATGTGACGGCGACCGCGCGCGTCGCCGCCGCACTGGACCTGCCCGGTCTGCCCGTGGCGACCGTCGACCGGGTCCGGGACAAGAGCGTCATGCGGGCCGCCGTGGCGGAGGCCGGGCTGCGCACCCCGCGCTTCGCCCAGGCGACCGACGACGCCGAACTGCGCGCCGCGGCCGAACGCGTCGGCTTCCCCTGCGTGCTGAAGCCGGTCGCCTGCTCCGGCAGCATCCACGTCAGCCGCGCCGACGACCTGGACCAGCTCACCGCCGCGTTCCAGCGGCTCGTGACCGACCCGGAGCCCGACATGGGCAAGCTGCACGAGCACCGGGTGCTCGTCGAAGAGTACGTCCAGGGCCCCGAGTTCAGCGCTGACGGCTATGTCCTGGACAGCGGCGAGGTCACCGTCGTCGCCCTCAGCCGCACGCTGCTCGGCCCCGAGCCCGACTTCGTGGAGCTGGGCCACCTCACCCCGGCCCTGGTCGACGACGCCACCCTGAAGGGCGTCGAGGCGTACGTCGGCGACGTCGTCCGCGCCGTCGGCATCACCAGCGGCCCCTTCCACTGCGAACTGCGCCTGGCCGCCGACGGTCCGGTGCTCATCGAGATCGGCGCCCGGCTGCCGGGCGACCGGATCGTGGAGCTGCTGCGGCTGGTGACCGGCGTCAGCCTGCCCAGGGTGGCCGTCGCGCTCGCGCTCGGCATCGGACTGGAGGCGGCCGGTGCCTTCGCGCGGCCGCAGGCCGAGAGCGCCGGCATCCGCTTCTTCTCCGCCGCGGGCCGCTCCTCGTACCGGGAGCTCACCGGGTGGCCGGAGCTGGAGGCGCTGCCGGAAGTCACCGAGACCGCCGTGTACTTCGCGCCGGGTGAAACCATCCCGGGCGTCGAGGACTGCCGCTCGCGCCTCGGCCACGCCCTGTTCACCGCCGACTCGCCGCAGGGCGCCCTCGACCGCTGGCAGGCGCTCGGCGACCTCGTCGTCCCGGCCTGACCCGGCGGATCCCACCATGAACGCCCCCATACTCGACTACGCGGCCGTCGGCATCGGCCCCGCGAACATGAGCCTCGCCGCGCTCGCCCATCCCGTCGAAGGGCTGCGCGGCGCCCACCTGGAACGCCGTGAGAGCTTCTCCTGGCACCCCGGACTGCTGCTGCCCGAGGCCACCCTCCAGGTCTCGCTGCTCAAGGACCTGGTGACGCTGGTCGATCCGACCAGCCCCTTCTCGTTCCTGTCGTTCCTCGCGAGTGAGGGCCGGCTCTACCGGTTCCTGGCCGCGGACTTCCCGGCCGTCCTGCGCGCCGAGTTCAACCAGTACCTCCAGTGGGTGGCCGGGCGGCTGCCGGGCCTGACGTTCGGGGCGGACGTACGCAGCGTGGACTTCCACGACGGGACCTTCCACCTCCGTACCGGCGAAAAGGAAGTGACGGCGCGTCACCTCGTGCTCGGCACGGGGCTCACCCCCTCCGTCCCCGAGCCGTTCCGCCCCTTCCTCGGGCCCACCGTCTTCCACTCCGGGGAGTTCCTGCTGCGGGCCCCCGAGGTGACCGGACGGCGGGTCGTCGTGGTCGGCGGCGGCCAGAGCGGCGCGGAGATCGTGCGCCACCTGGCGGCCGGCGCGGCCCCCGAGAGCATCACCTGGGTCAGCCGGCGCTCGTCGTTCCTGCCGATGGACGACTCGCCGTTCGCCAACGACCTCTACACGCCCGAGTACGTACGCCGCTTCCACGCGCTGCCCGCCGATCACAAGGCCCGGCTCCTGGAGCGGCAGAAGTACACCAGCGACGGCATCGACCTCCAAGTCCTCCAGGACATCTACCGGTTGAGCTACCGCGACGAGTTCATCGAGAACAATCCCGGCAGGCTGCGCTTCCTGGCGGACTGCGCGGTCACCGCGATCGAGGGCGGCCCCGACGAATGGAAGCTCGTCGTCAGGTCCTCGGGCCCGGACGCACCCGCCGTGCTCGCCGCCGACATCGTGATCCTGAGCACCGGATACGCCTACGCCCTGCCGGACTTCATGGCTCCGCTGGACGCGCGGCTGCGGCGGGACGGCGGGATGCTCGTCGTCGGCAACGACTTCTCGGTCGCATGGGACGGGCCTGCGGAGAACCGGATCTACCTCCAGAACGGCGCCCGGCACTCCTGGGGCGTCGCCGATCCCAATCTCAGCCTGCTCGCCTGGCGCAGCGCGGTCATCCTCAACAGCATGCTGGGTGAGACGAGGTATCCCGTATGACCGCTCGTCAGGTCGCGCAGTTCCAGGCCGAGGCGGCCGGCGCCCTGGTCCCCTTCGGTCCGACCGAGGTGGAAGCCGACGGCGTGACCGTCGCCGAGGCGGACTTCGCCCGTTCGGTCTTCCCCCGCGTGCCGTTCAAAGCGGCCCGCTTCACCGTGCCGCCGGGCGGGACCAGTTCGCCCGACCAGCACGCGGTCCAGGAGATCTGGGTGGTCCACGCCGGGTCCGGCACCCTGGACGTGGACGGCGAACGGTCGCCCGTCGGGCCCGGCTCCGTGGTGGGCTTCGCCTCGCAGGCCGTCCACGAGGTCTTCGCCGACCGGGGCGAGGAACTGGTCATCTACTCCTTCTGGTGGTCGGCGCCCCATGAGTGAGCGCACCGCCGGGACCGGTGGGGCGCCCCCCTACGACCTCGCCGTGGTCGGCGCGGGCGCGGTCGGCGCCCTCGCCGCGTACTACGCCGTGCGCCGGGACCCGGGCCGCCGCGTCGCCGTGATCACGCACACCGGACGGGGGACGGGCGCGACCCGCTTCTCGGCCGGGTTCGACACGCCCACGGGGCACAACCCGGCCCAGCGCGCCCTGGCCGCCCGCAGCACCGCGCTCTTCGACGAGCTCGCCGCCGGACTCGGCGGCGCCGGACGCACGCCGGTCGACGTCCGCTGGCTGGTGGCGCGCGAGAACACGGCCGCACTCGACGCGACCATGGCCGACGGCGGCCGCACCCGCCCGGTCACCGGGGTGGAACGGGCCCTGCTCGAGCGGACGTTCCCCGGCCTCGCCCACGGCGGCGACGAAGTCCTGCTGGCCACCGCACCCATGACGGCAGGTCAGCCGCAATGGCTCACCGACCGGCTTCTCGGCGAGGTCCTCGGCCGCCCGGACAACACCCTGCTGGAGGGCTTCCGGGTCACCGAAGTCCGCCGTACGGGCGGGCGCGTCGAACTGGTCGCCGCCGACGGCAGCCGGATCACCGCCGCCCAGGCGGTCCTCGCGCCCGGCCCCTGGGTCCTCGACGGCCCGGTGGCGGTGGCGGCGGCCGCCCGCGCGCGCGGGGCCCGGGTCAAGAAGGTGGTGGCGTTCCACATCATGACGCCGCCCCCGCCGGGTGCCCCGGCACTGGTCCTGGAGGACGCCGACGCCTTCCTGCTGCCCCACCGTCCCGGCGGCCACTGGATCTTCAGCATCACCTCGCCCGACTGGGACCGGGGCCCCGACGAACCACTCGCCATCGACGCCCGCGACCGGGAACTCGCCCGGGCCCTGCTCGCCAGGCACGTACCGGGATTCCTGCCGCACCTGCTCGGCGGCCGCGTCTTCAGCGACTGCTTCACCCCCGGCCACCTGCCGGTCGTGGACACGGTCGGCGGCGACGACGTGGTCATGGCCATCGGCGGCTCCGGCTCCGGCTACCGACTCGCCCCGGCCATGGCCGAGGACGCACTGAACCTGCTCGACGGGAGAACGCGAACATGAGCCTGCTGACCGGGGACACCCACACCCCTCGGCACTACCTCCTGGTGCCTCCCGAGGCCACACCCAACGGCCCCCTGCACCTCGGCCACATCGGCGGCCCCTTCCTGTGGTCGGACATGATCGCGCGGCATCTGCGGGTCCGGGGCGACCTGCCGCTGGTGATCACCGGCAGCGATGTGTACGAGTCGTACGTGACGCTCAGGGCGCATGCCGAGGACTCCACGCCCGGCGAGGTCGCCGCCCGCTACGGACAGCGCATCCAGGACGACCTGGCCGCGCTGCGCATCGGCGTCGACGCGTTCATCGTCCCCGATCAGCAGCCGTGGCGCGAGCAGTTCGAGCAGGAGGTCGCCGCCTCGATCGAGCGGCTGACGGCCCGGGGCGCGGTGCTGACGCGCACCGAACGGGTGCCCCACTGCGCGGCGTCGGACCGCTGGGTGGTGGGCGGCTGGCTCCAGGGCCGCTGCCCCGACTGCGGTGCGGGCATCGCCAGTTACTTCTGCGAGGAGTGCAGTGCGCACTTCCTGCCCGAGTCGGTCGTCGAGCCGCGCCCCCTGCTCGACGAGGGGCCGCTGACCTGGCGGGAGATCTCCAGCCTCTTCCTGCGGCTACCGGACCGCGACCTCCTGGACAGCACGCTCGTGGACCTGGGCGTCGCCGACCGCTACCGGGCGACCGTGGCGCGCTTCCTGGAGCGCGACGGCCTGACCGTACGGCTGAGCGCCCCGCAGACGTGGGGACTTCCGCTGCCCGCGCCCGAGCCGGACGTGCCGCGCGCCCTCTTCCCGTACGCCGGGATCTTCATGTTCGCCCGCCTCGCCGGCGCCGTCCACGGCCGGCTCTCCGGCACCGGCGTGAACGCCTTCGACCCGGACTCCGGGGTCAC
The DNA here is from genome assembly GCF_055588085.1 of Streptomyces sp. NPDC046303. Lineage (NCBI taxonomy): Bacteria > Bacillati > Actinomycetota > Actinomycetes > Kitasatosporales > Streptomycetaceae > Streptomyces > Streptomyces sp. NPDC046303. The sequence continues at coordinate 72,507 of NZ_JBVJFA010000033.1, read as the reverse complement.
CACCCTCACCACCCTGGGAATCGACAACGTGATCCCCACCCTGGTCTCGATCGTCGGCACCAGCCTGCTGCACGGCGACATGAAGCCGTACGACCGGTGCCTGATCAACCACTTCTACCAGCTGGCCGGGCGGAAGTTCTCCACCAGCGCCCGGCACGCCATCTGGGCGGCGGACATCGCCGCGTCGCCCGCCATCGGCGTGGACACCGTCCGCTACTACCTCGCCGGGGCCGATCTGGAGTCGGGGGCGGCGAGCTTCGAAACGGCGGACTTCCTCCACACCGCGAACGCCACGCTCGCCGACGGCCTCGGCAAGCGGATCGACGCCGCCTGGGGCCGGCTGCCCGAGGGGCCGCCGCAGCCGCCCGCCCCGGCCGTCGCCGACCTGCTGGAATCCCTGCTCGCCGAGCAGTCCGCGGCGCTCGACGCCGCCCGCATCTCGACGCGGCGCGCGGTCGCGGCGCTCGACCGCTGGTGCGCCGACGAAGCGGTGGCCCACGCGGCCGAGGACGGCGCCTACTGGTGGCTCAAGGGCCTGTCCCTGCTGGCGTTCCCGGTGATGCCGGACCTCGCCGAGCTCCTCTGGCAGCGCCTCGGCGGCGCCGGTGAGCCTCGCGCGGCGGCCTTCCTCGCCAGGACCCCGGCCCACCGGGACCTGCCCGCGCCCGGTTTCGGCCGGGTGAGCGCCGCCGATCTGGACTCCTGCCTGCCCGACACCCTGCGACCGGGAGTGGACGCGTGACCGACCGGACCACACCGCTGTACGTCGTCCTCAACCGCTCCGGCGACGAGTTCGGCGAATACCACCGTTTCCTCGACGGCCACCCCTGCCGGATGGTGTACCTCACCACGCCCGGCGGGCTGCCCGCGCTCGACCAGGACGGGGCGACCGAGGTCCATGTGCGCGACAGCCTCGCCCACGACGACCTGCTCCCCCTCGTACGGGAGATCGCGGACCGGCACGGCACGCCCGAGGTCGTCTTCGGGCAGTCCGAGTACGACATCCTGACGGCCGCCCGGCTCTCGGCCGCGCTCGGCGTTCGCGGCGGCTACGGTCTCGACCTCGTCGAGCGGTTCAAGGACAAGCTGGCCATGAAGCGCGCGGTGGGCGGGGCCGGACTGCGGGTTCCCCGGTTCCGGCGCCTCGACGACGCGCCCTCGGCGGAGGCGGTCGTCGACGCCCTCGGCGGTCTGCCCCTGGTGCTGAAGCCGCGCGCCGCGGCGGGCTCCCAGGGAGTCACGGTCGTCCGCGGCGTCGACGAACTGCGTGACGCGCTCAAGGGCGTCGACCCCGAGGCGTACGAGTGCGAAGAGTACGTCGACGGGGACATCTTCCACGTCGACGGCGTCCGCCGCTCCGGCCGCCTCCACTTCGTCACCGCTTCCCAGTACGTCCACACCTGCCTGGACTACGCACACGGCCGCCCGCTCGGCTCGGTCCTGCTCGACCCCGGCCCCGCACACGACGAACTCACCACCTTCGCCAACCGCTGCCTGAGGGCGCTCGGGCTGCGCGACGGCGCGTTCCACCTGGAGGCGATCCGGCGTCCGGGGGGCGAGCTGGTGTTCCTGGAGGTCGGGCTGCGGCCGGGCGGCGCGCAGGTGCCGTTCCTGCACGTCGACCTCTACGGCATCGACCTGTTCGCCGAGGCGTTCCGGGCGGCCCTGGGCCTGCCCCCGCTGTGGCAGCCGTCCGAACCGGTCGGGCCCCGGGCCGGCGGCTGGCTGATCTACCCCGCTCCGCGCGAGCTGCCCGGACGGGTCGTCGCGCGCACCTCGCCCGGGTCGGCCGTCCCCGAGGTCTACCACGAGGAACTGCCCGCCATCGGCCAGATCATGACCGGGCCCGGCAGTTATGACGAGGGCTGCGGGATCTTCCGGTTCCGGGGGCGGAGCGCCGCCGCGGTGCGCGCCGCCGTGCACACCGCGATGGAGGTGTACGGGCTGCGGACCGAGCGGGCCGAGCGGGCCGAGGAAGCTGCGCCGCATGGCTGAGGCACGCCGGTACCGCGCCGTGCTGCACGCCTGGTTCCGGGAGACCCTTCCGGCCGCCGGGAACGCGCGCAGACTCGGCGTCCTCACCCTCATCCAGTCCCTGGGGCTCGGGGTGTTCCTCACCTCCAGCGCCGTGTTCTTCACCCGGACCATCGGCATCCCCGCCCAGCGCGTGGGCCTCGCCCTGTCGGTCGCCGGGCTCTGCGGTCTGGTCTGCACCGTGCCCATCGGCCGGCTCGCGGACCGGCTCGGCGCGGGCCGGGTGCTCACCGTCAACTTCCTGCTCGCGGCCGCCTGCTTCACCGCGTACTGCCTGGTGGACGGCTTCGCCGCGTTCCTCGCGGTCGCCTGCGCCGTCGCGGTCCTGGAGACCTCGGCGGGCGCGCTCCAGGCGTCGCTCACCGACGCGCTGGTGGGCGAGGCGGAGCGGGTCAGGGTGAGCGCGCAGATGCGCAGCCTGTTCAACCTGGGCTTCCTCGGCGGCGCCGCGCTGGCCGGAGCCGCCATCGCGGCCGGCACCTCGACCGCCCTGTACGCCACCGTTCTCGCCAACGCCGCGCTCCAGTTGGTCTCCGTCGCCGTGCTGCTCGGGATGCGGCTGCCCGCGGGCGCCGGGCCCCGGGCCACCACCGACGAGGCGCCGGGCGGGGTGCTGCGCAGCGGCGCGCTGCGGGACGTGCGCTACGTGGCGGTCGCGCTGGTGTGCGGCGCTCTGGAGCTGTACCACCCGCTGCTGACGGTCGGTCTGCCGCTGTGGATCGTCACGAGCACGGACGCGCCCGCGCTGCTGGTGTCGGGAGTGCTGATCCTGGACACCGTCCTGGTGCTGTTGTTCCAGGTCACGGTCAGCAGGGGCGCTCGTACCCCGGCGGGGGCGGCTCGTATGCTGCGCTGGGCGGGGTGGGCGCTGGGGGCGTCCTGCCTGGTCTTCGCGGTGAGCGGGGGGCACGGCCCGCTCCTGGACAGCGCGGCCCTGCTGGGTGGCGCGCTGGTGCTCGTCCTCGGCGAGCTGTACCAGGCGTCGGCGAGCTGGGGCCTGTCCTTCGGGCTCGCCGCGGCGGGCCGGCAGGGGGAGTACCAGGCGGTGTTCTCCCTGGGGCGCGGGCTGCAGCAGTTCGCCGGGCCGTGGCTGATGACCTCCCTGGTCGTCGGCGCGGCGGCGACCGGCTGGCTGGTCCTCGCGGCCCTCTTCGCCCTGCTCGGGCTCACCGCGCCGCCGCTGGCGCGGGGCCTGGAGAAGGCCCGCGCGCGGACGGAGCCGGCGCCGGCGCCGACCTGAGCGGACCGGCCCGCGCGGACCGGCCCGAGCGGACCGGCCGGCGCGCCCGTCCGCACCACATGTGTCACACCCGTACAACCGAAACAGGTAAGCGAGCACCATGACCGTTCAGCGACGACACGACCCGGACGAGCGCGGCTTCGCCAGCGACAACTACGCGGGCGCGCACCCCGAGGTCCTTGCGGCGATCGCCCTGGCCAACGGCGGCCACCAGGTCAGCTACGGCGCCGACGTCTACACCGAGCGCCTCCAGGAAGTGGTGCGCGGCCACTTCGGCCCCACCGCGCACACGTACCCGGTCTTCAACGGCACCGGCGCGAACGTGGTCGCGCTCCAGACCATGCTCGACCGCTGGGAGGCCGTGGTCTGCGCCGAGTCGGCCCACATCAACGTCGACGAGGGCGGGGCGCCCGAGAAGGTCGCCGGGATCAAGCTCCTGACGGTGCCCACAGGGGACGGCAAGCTCACCCCCGAGCTGATCGACCGTCAGGCATGGGGCTTCGAGGACGAGCACCGGGCCCGGCCCAAGGTCGTCTCGATCGCCCAGTCCACCGAGCTCGGCACCTGCTACACGCCGGACGAGATCCGTGCGATCTGCGATCACGCGCACGACCTCGGCATGCTCGTCTACCTGGACGGAGCCCGGCTCGCCAACGCCGCCGCCACCCTCGGCGTGTCCCTGCGTGAGATGACCACCGACGCCGGCGTGGACGTCCTCTCGCTCGGCGGCACCAAGAACGGGCTGCTCTTCGGCGAGGCGGTGATCGTACTCAACCAGGACGCGGTGCGCGGCATGGCCCACCTGCGCAAGACGAGCATGCAGCTGGGCTCCAAGATGCGTTTCCTGTCGGTGCAGTTCGAGGCGCTGCTCGGCGGCGACCTGTGGCTGCGCTCGGCGGCCCGCTCCAACGCGATGACCCAGCGGCTGTACGAGGCGGTGCGCGAACTGCCGGGCCTGGAGATCGCCCGCCCGGTGCAGGCCAACCAGATCTTCGCCGTGCTGCCGCCGGCCGTCACCGAGCGCCTCCAGAAGCGTTTCCGCTTCTACACGTGGGACGAGCAGGCCGGCGAGGTCCGCTGGATGACCTCCTTCGACACCACCGAGGCCGACGTGGACGCGTTCGCGGCGGCCATCGCCGAGGAACTGGCGGCGGAGCGAGGCCAAGGGCCGACGGACGCCCTGACCACGGCCGAGCGCGAGGAACTGGTGCAACTGCGCCGCAGGGTCCGGGAGATGGAAGAGACGATCGAAGTGCTGGGAAAGGCGCCCGCCTTCTCCGCGAACCGCACGACGAAGTAGCCGGCGGCGGAAGCCCGGTGGGCCGGGCGAACACCCCGGCCCCCGGGCAGGAGAAGCACGAAGAGGTCGTCCGGTCCCAGGTCCCACGGCTCGGCAGCAAGCTCGCGGATCACCTGAGGCGGCTGCTCCGCCGCTGACGGGCGGCCGCCGGGCCGGCGGTTCTTCGACTGCTCGGCACGTCGTGATCGCGAGATTGACTAAATCTCTGCTGGTCTCCGGCAGAGCAGCGTTGTTGGATTGTTTTGCACCACGGCAACGAATTTCAAAGCACCGTCGGACAGGGCCTCCCGGTCGGTGACGCTGTGCATTGCCTGTGCCGCACTTTCGTCCCCTCCGGGAGTCAAGGCGGGGCGCCATACGCTGATTCGCCGGCGAGCGGCGGAGTGGCGAAAATGCCTTTTCCTCTCTTGCCTTTGCCCGGAGGCGGCGACCTCGAAGACGACGTCCGGCAGCTGGTCGTGCTGTCGGACGCGCTGCAGAGCTACCAGGAAGGCGCATGATGCGGGCGGTGATATCGGCGGGGCGGATGTTGAGTGGCCCCGGCAGGCGGGTCACCGCTGACGGTGCCGTGTTCGTGGACGAAGGCGTGATCGTGGCGGCCGGACCGCGCGCCGAAGTCGAAGCGCAGACCGAGAAGGCAGTGCCCCGGCTGGCCTTCCCGGAGGGCACCCTGCTGCCTGGGCTCATCGACGCGCACGTCCACCTCGCGCTCGACGCAGGGCCCGAGCCTGTCGAAGCCCTGCGTGCCGCCTCCGACACCGAGCTGTACGCCGGGATGGCCGAACGGGCGAGGCAGCTCCTCGCCACGGGCGTGACCACCGCGCGCGACCTCGGTGACCGGGGCGGGCTCGCCGTCCGCCTGCGGGACGAGATCGCGGGCGGCAGAGTGCCCGGGCCGCGCATCCTGACTGCCGGAACGCCGCTGACCGGGCCCGGCGGGCACTGTTGGTTCCTCGGTGGGGAGGTCGAGGGGGCGGACTCGATCAGGGCACTGGTCCGCCGCAACGCGCAGAGCGGAGTGGACCTCATCAAGGTGATGGCCACCGGAGGCGGCATCACCAAGGGCGGCCCGCCCGTCTGGCAGGCGCAGTTCACCACGGAGGAGCTGCGCATCGTCGTGGAGGAGGCCCGCCGGTTCGGGCTGCCGATCGCCGCGCACGCCCACGGCACGGAGGGCATCGCTGCTGCAGTGGCCGCAGGGGTCGACACCATCGAGCACTGCACCTGGCTGGCGCGGGACGGATTCGACGTACGCGAAGACCTGGTCGCCGCCATCGCCGCTCAGGGCATCGCCGTCGGCCCGGCGGCGAGCCCCGACTGGCGCGGCTTCGCGGAACGCTTCGGGCGGAAACGGGCCGAGGAGATGTTCGACCGGATCCGGTGGATGGCGCAGCGCGGCGTACGGCTCCTGCCCGGGACCGACGCGGGGGTCTCCCGTGCCGTCTTCGACGGCTTCGTCTCCAGCCTGGAGTTCTTCGAGCACATCGGCATGACACCGTCCGAGATCATCGACCTGGCCACGACGGGCGCGGCCGAGGCCCTGGGCATCTCCCACGACACCGGCCGACTCGGGGTGGGCTACCGCGCCGACCTCCTCGTCGTGGACGGCGACCCGCTCTCCGACCTTCAGGCCCTGCGCTCGGCTCGCCTGGTCCTGTCCGGAGGCCGCCCGCTCGACCCGGAGCGGCGCCTTCCCCAGTAGCGGCGAGACGGCGAGGACCACAGGCACGCGTTGTTGCGCCGGGTCTCGGGACCGAGGGCCGTCCCGCAGCACGAGGCGAGCGGCTCGGCTTGCGGCAGGGTGCGGCCAGTTTGCTGCCGGAACGTCAGCGAGCCTCACACCCGTACGGGGGAACGTCACGCCAGGATGGAGTGGCCCCGAGGGCCGCGGCGCCCCGGGCGGGAGGAGAACGCATTGATCACCACGGACATCCAGCGGAACGGCACGGTCCTGGTCAGCATCACCGGGACACTCGACGAGGACGCGGGCGCAGCGCTCCAGCGGGCGCTGGACGACGTCACCGCTGACGAGCGAGACCTCATGGTCGACCTGCACGGCGCGGTGTCCATGGACACCGCCGGCCTGCTCCATCTCCTGGCCCTGCACCGGCGCGCGGAGAACCTGCGGCTGCGCGTCCTGGTCATCGGCTGGCAGCCCCAGCCCCAGCAGCTCATGGCCGATGTCGCCGGGATCCGCGGGCCCGGCTCGGCCACCGGAGAGCGGTATGCGCTGGCGGGCTTTCGCCGGCTGCTCGAGGAGCGGGCCCAGCGCGCGCGGGACCTCTCGGATTTCAGTGACGGATGGCTGTCCCGCGTCTAGCGAGGCGGCGCGGTCGGTAGTCAGTGACTCGGGTCGGCGGTTACCACTCCTCGGGACGGGTGCGGCGCCCACGCAGATCGGTATCCGTGGGCGCCGGTGGCCGGCCCAGCCCCTCCTCGGCTCACGCCGCAGCCGCTGGCCTACTCGGTGACCTTCGTCGTGACGGGGGTGCCGGCCTCCACCGTGCGGCTGACGGTGCAGAGCTTGTCGTGCGAGGTCTTCACGGCGCGCGGCAGGATCGCCCGGGCCCGGTCGCCGCCTTCACCGTCGGGGAAGCCGACGGTGAAGGCGACCTCGAGGTCCGTCATCAGGTTCCCGCCGCCCTCGTCCTGGACCTTGTGGCCCCTGACGTCGACGGAGAAGACGGCCGGCTCCGCGTGCCGTGAGGTCGCGACGTCCACATCGGCCGCAGAGCACCCGCCGATCGCGGCGAGCAGCAGCTCCACGGGCGTGAACCCGTCGCCGGAGCCGGTGCTGAAGGTGATGGTGCCCCCGCGGGCATTGGTGGCGGTGAACAGTCCCGGCCCGGTCCGCTCGACGGTGACGGAACGCAGTGATTCATCGGTCATGTCCCGACCGTACCCCCGACTCGTCGTGCCGGGCCGGAACTCGTCCCCGGCTCCGGGGACGGGTTCCGACCTGGACGTCAGTGCTCGCAGAGGGAGAATTCTCGCTCGTAGAGCTGTTCGTTGTGTTCGTCGACGAAGAACTTGCGTTCCTGCATGAGCTGTTCGCGGTAGTCCTTGGCCTGCTCGAGCGTCATGGTGGAGGTGTCGGACCACGGCTGCTGCGGTGGCACATCGGATGTCGAGACGATCCGCTGCGACGGCTCGACCAGGAAGAACGCGAGGATCTTGCGGTGCCCCGGGCGCGTGGGGTCCGTGAGGCGGAACGGGCCGACGCGGTGTTGCAGGATGTTCGGGAACGCAAGGCAGCGGCCCGCCGGGGTCGCTGTGGATCCCAGTACCTGGTTGAGCGCGTCTTCGTTCTCCAGGCCGTAGACCTCGCGCACGCCGTTGTCGTCGTTCTGTTCGTAGTACGGGTCGTCGAGTGCCGCCCGGAAACCCAGCCGGCTTTCGGTGACGTTCTCGCTGTCCCAGTAGTAGATGCCGGTCGAGACGATCCGCTCGTTCATCATCCCCTCGACGTGCCAGGAACCGCCGGTGTACTCGGGGTCGTCCGGGGTCAGGTGGATGGTGGCGAGCTTGACGATCACCTGGAGGCCGCGCCCGCGCAGGTCGACGCGGGCGGATTCATCGGGCAGCTCGGGCGGGGTGAAGGCCGGGGCGTCCGGGATGACCGGACGGCGGTTTTCCCACCAGTCGTCCTGGGCCTCTTCCCATGCGCGGACGGCTTCCGCGTGGGCCCCGTCATCGCCGGAGGAGGCCTTGTCCGGATACTCCGGCTCCGAGTCGTACCAGCCGTAGGGGTCGGCCTGGATCCGCAGGGGCCGCGGATGGCGCAGGTCGGTGAGCACGTTCTCCAGCAGCGGGCGCAGGCGGGCGAACAAGTCGGGGAGGACGGCGGCCAGTTCGCGGTGGTTTTCGGGGTGGACGTTGTTGACGTACGAGCGGAAGGCGACGCCGCCGTCTTCGCTGACGTCGACGTCCGTGGGCAGCCACTGGAACTTTTCCGAGAACTCGTACTTCGAGTAGCGGTCGGTCGGGTTCTGCCACGCCCTCTCGGGCGCCCCGCTCACGTCTCTCACCAGGCAGAACAGCGAGGGGTGCACGAGGTCCAGCACCTGGCCGCCGGATCCGGGATGCCAGTCCCGTTCTGTTTCGGGGACCTGCTCCAGCACCCGGACCGCCTCGCGCAGCCGGGAGTTGAGCTCGTCGTCGATCAGCGTGTCCGACTGCCACACCCCGTCGACGGAGGACACCTCGATGCCGGTTCGTGCGTCCCGCAGCGCGGCGTAGTGCCGGAGTTCGGCCAGCACGTAGCGGACCTGCGCTTCGGTGAGGCCCTGGGCGACCGCTTCCTGCGTCCACCTGGCGACGATGTCGGCATCGTTCATCTTGTCGAACCAGCCCGCCTTCTCCCGGATCAGTGCACTGCACTGCATCATCTGGAGTTCCCGCAGCGTCCGGGGTGTCGCGAACGATATGGAACGGGAGGCGTGGAAGGGCAGCGGGAAAGCGGGCAGGCCGGTCAATTCTCTGGGTCCTTGCAGTCGGTGTGCGGTGGCGGGAAGGATACTTCAGCCGACTGACACGGCCCTTCGTGGTCAAGGCCGAGGGGCTACGGGGTTACCCGATTGCCGCCGAACGTGACGGCGAGGCGGCCGTCGGCGGCGAAGGACCAGTTCAGGGCGCCGGCGTAGGAGGAGCACCGGGATCCGTTCGAGCCGGACCAGAACTGGTTGTAGGTGAACCCGTGCTTGCCGTTGTGGTACGCGATGCTGCGCCGGACGACGTGGTTGACCGGGATGTCCTCGCCGCCGAGCTTGTAGCCGTTGCGGTCACCGTTGGAGTTCACGGTGCCGTCGGAGAGGGTGCCGTTGCCGTAGGCGAGGGAGTCCTCGATGGTGACCGGACCGATGGGGCCGGTGTCGGTCTTGGTGTAGAGGTCCCAGCCGTCGTCGAGGTGCGCTCGAAGATGTTGTGGCTGCCGCCGACGATGATCCCGTTGTCGCCGGCGCGCTCGACGACGATGCCCTTGACGTGCCAGTACGACCCGTTCACGGCAAGTCCTCGGTTGGTGGACGGCGGCGGGGTGGTGTCGCCCGTTTCGGCGTCGAGGAAGTCGATGTGGGGCAGGCCGGCGGAGGCGGTCGGGCTGAGCCGGATGGTGTTGCTGCCCGATCTGACGGGCACCGTGAGTGTCTTCGTCGCCCACGTCGTCCACGCGCCGGTGCTCTCGAACGACGCCGACGTGGCGGCCGAGCCGTTCACCGTGACGGCCGCGGGCCTTGCGGTGGTGGTTCCGTTGGCGAAGCGGACGTTCAGCGTCGCGGTACCGGAGGCGGGGGCGTTCACGGTGAACTGCGCGTGCGCACCGACCGCGTTGCTGCCGTTGCAGAATCCGCTGCCGGAGTAGCCGGCCCAGTCGGAGTCGATGGTGCCGGTGCAGAGTGCCGGCGAACTCTCGGCCTCGTAGCGGATCGGGGGGCCGCGGCGGTACCGCCGGGTGCTGAGGAGGGAGCGGCCATCGGACGCCACGTGAGGCCGGGCAGACCCGGAAAGCGGGTCTGCCCGGCCTCGTCGTACGCGGAGCCGTCTCCAGGCGGGGCGGGCTGTTATTCGAGCAGCTCCGCGTACGAGCCCATGGCCAGGGCGATGTCCGCCTGGGCCCAGAACCGGTGGTAGGTGAAGACGGGCGCGGCGCCGCCCGCGAGGTAGGCCTCGATCTTCGGCCAGGCCGGGTCGTCCTGGTAGAAGCTGCGGATCGAGGCGAAGGTGGACGAGGAGTTCACGGGGTCGCCGTTCGGCATGGTGCCGGTCCACGTGCCCGGTACGTACACCGGGTCGTCGAAGCGGTTGTAGTCGGTCCGGGTCTCCTGGACGGCGATGCCCAGGGGGTCCTGGTGGTGGGCCCACATGCCGTCGAGCAGGGCCTTGGCGACGCGCTTGGCCTCGGCATGTCCGGATTTCGCCGCGTAGTAGGTCAGGGTCTTGGCGTAGGCGGCGGCCACTCCCACGTCGTCGGTGTAGTCGGCGACGGTGACGTGCAGGCCCGCGTTGGCGCCGGGGCTGGACGCGTTCCAGGTGTCGGGGGCACCCGACCACTGGAGAGTGGAGGGGATGCGATAGGTGCCGTCGGGGTTGATCGTGGTCTTCGACAGCGCCCAGCCGACCCACTTGTCGAGCACGGTCTTGGCGGCCGCGTCGCCCGTCTGCCGGTAGTACTCGGCGACCCGCTCCATGGACCAGGCCTGGAAGCCGAACCACTGGTTGGACGCCGGGTCGTGGTAGACGGGCTTCTCGTCGTAGAACAGCCCGTGGAAGGTGGGGGTCCCGGCCGGGGGCTGTGCGTACCGCCCCTGCCAGCTGTTGGTGGCGCCGCCCGCGATGGCGCCCTCGTCGGACTGCAGCCAGCGGTAGAACTCCAGCTGCCGGTCGAGGCTGGTCGCCCAGTCGGCCGCGCCGGTCGACGACTTGGGCTTCAGCGGGGCGTACTCGCTGAGCGCGTAGGCGGCGAGCGGGTTCTGGTAGCCGCCGTGCGCGTGGCTGGAGCCGATCCGCCAGGACCAGCCGGCCGCGGTGTCGACGGCGCCGCCCCAGGCGTAGTACCAGGACATCAGGTAGTGCGCGCTGTCCTTGCCGGTGCCGGCGGGGCAGGCGGTCGGCCCGACACAGTTCCCGGACTTCTTGAAGTACTTGTCGAACATGGCGTACCGCAGGTAGTCGCCCATCTTGGCCGCCTTGGAGACGGTCGCGGTGACCTGGGTCCCCTTGCCCTGTTCCTTGGCCCAGACGTCGGCCCAGTAGGCGGCCTGGATGGCGCGCGCGTCGGCGTCCGGAGCGTTGGTGAACTTCCACTGCTTGGCGTAGGCGGAGTCCCCCGTGAAGAGGTCGAGGTAGCCGTTCCTGCCGCCGAAGGTGAAGTTGTCGCAGGTGGGGTGCGGAACGGTCTCCCAGACCGACTCCTGGGGCCCGCGCTGGAAGGTGTTGATGTACGAGGGTCCGGTCGCGGTCGGTCCTGCGGAGCACTTTCCGGGCTCGTTGCCGTAGCCGTAGACGTTGTCGACGTCCTGGATCCAGTGCATCCCGTAGATGTCGTCCGTGCCGTACGCGCTCTTCAGCTCCCCGGCGATCGGGTCGGCGCCGGCGGCCACCTGCCCGTCGAGCCTGGACGGGTACTGCGACGGAAGGTCGTGCTCGGGGGCGTAGGTGGCGGGCTTCGAGGCGTTGTAGGAGCCGGTCGTGGGCTGGTCGGCGCGGGTGGGGATCATGAACTTCTCCATGGTGTCCCACGCGCCGTTGAACTTGGTCCAGTCCCCGGTGACCTTCCCGTACATCGCCTGGAGCCAGATCAGATAGCTGTACGCCTCCGAGGTCGTCTCGTGCCCGTGGTCCGGGGCCTCGACGATCAGCGTCTCGACGGAGTGGTACGGGATGCCCTCCGGGGAGAAGTAGCCGTTGGCGGGGTTGGTGATCTTCCCGTGGAGGTCCAGGAAGCGGGCCTCGTACGTGGAGTCGCCGGCCAGCTGGGCGACGGTGACCTCGGCCTTCGCATGTCCGGGAGCGGTCGCGGTGAAGACGGCCGAGCCGCTGCCGGTGGACCCGGCCGCGACGGTCACCTTCTGGGCGGTGTTCCAGTTCGCCGGGGTGAACGTGAGCGTGGCCGGCGTCGCGGTGAGGTCGGTGTTGCCCGAGGTGCGAGAGACGTTCACCGTGACGTTGGCGGCCGGCTGGGTGGAGGGTTTCAGCTCGAAGGAGACCGTCTGCCCCCGGCCCACCGTGAGGTGGGCGGGGGTGGCGACGAGGGCGGGGCCGGCGGCGACGGTGATGCCGACGGGGGCCGATTCGGCGGAGGCGCCGAGACTGTCGTAGGCCTTGGCGTACAGGGAGTGGGCGCCGGCGGCCAGGCCGGTGGCGCCGAGGGTGAAGGGCGCCGTGGTGTCCGTACCCAGGAGCGTGGTGTCGCTGTAGAACTCCACCTTGCCGACGGTGGCTCCGTCGGCGGCCGCGGCGGTGGCGGCGAGCGGTACGGGGTCGCCCTCGGTGAAGACGGCGCCCGCGGCGGGGCTGGTCAGGACGGCGACCGGGGGCTGGTGGGCTCCGCTGCACGAGGTGCCGTTGACCGCGAAGGAGGTGGGGGCGGCGTTGGTACCGCTGTAGGTGAACTGGGCGCCGGCGGTGACGGCCGCGCCCGCGGCGACCGTCCGGTTCCAGGCCGCGCCGGTGACGCTGACGGTCTTGCCGGACTGGGACCAGGTGCCGTTCCAGCCGTTCGTCAGCTGCTGGTCGCCCGTGTGGGCGTAGGTGAGGGTCCAGCCGTCGAGCGGGGCGGCGGACCGGTTGGTGAGGGTGAGTTCGGCGGTGAAGCCCGACCCCCAGTCGTTGGTCCGGTAGTCGACGCTGCACTGCACCGCCGCCGCCACGGCGGGGCTGGTGGTGGCTCCGACGGCCGTCAGGCCGAGGGGGAGGCAGAGGGCCGCGACCGACGCGGTCAGCAGCCGGCGTCGTCCGCTGCGCCTGGGCCGTGTGTGTGGCCGTGTGTGTGGCCGTGTGTGTGCTGGCATGGGGATGGTTCTCCTCGCGGCTCGGGGAGTGAGGGGGGTGCGAAGAGCGTGAGCACAAGTTCTGAACCAGTGGGAGCGCTCCCACTGTGCAGACCGGATCCAACGGGCGTCAAGGTACGTGAAGAGTCGAACACATTCCGTCAAGGAAATTGCTCAACGTCTCTGTTGTTCGGCGGCAGTTGCCGCTACCGTCTGGCCCCACCAGTGGGAGCGATTCCGTCAGTCGGCGCGCCGTCAGAGCGCGCCTTCACTGCGAGGAGTCGCTCATGCGACACCCCCCACGTCTGTCCGCCCTGCTCGCCGGGGCGGCGGCGCTCGCCCTGGCGAGCACCGCTCTCGCCGTGGCCGGTACGGCCTCAGGAGCAGCAACCCCGCCCGCCTGCACCGTTCAGTACTCCGTCGCCGGGTCCTGGACCGACGGCTTCCAAGGCTCCGTCACCCTCACCAACAACAGTGCGGCACTCCATGGTTGGAGCCTCGGCTTCGACTTCTCCGACGGCCAGAAGATCAGTCAGGGCTGGGGTGCGAAGTGGTCCCAGTCCGGGACGCGCATCACGGTCGTGAACGAGAGCTGGAACGCGTCGGTCGGTACGGGCGCGAGCGTCACCACCGGCTTCATCGCGTCCTGGTCGGGCACCAACAGCGCGCCCACCGCGTTCACGCTCAACGGCACGGCCTGCAACGAAGCGCCGGATCCCAACGACCCGACGCCCACCCCGACCCCGACCCCGACACCCACGCCGACGCCGACGCCCACCGGCCCGACCGATCCCCCCGACCCGGCCTCCGGTGCGCCCGAACTGAGCGTCACCGGCAACCGCCTCACCGACCAGAACGGCGCCACCCGCCGCCTCCTCGGAGTCAACCGCTCCGGCGGCGAGTTCATGTGCGTCCAGGGCCACGGCATCTTCGACGGTCCCGTCGACGACGCCTCGGTGCGCGCCATCGCCGACTGGAAGGCCAACGCCGTCCGCATCCCCCTCAACGAGGAGTGCTGGCTCGGCCTCGACCACATCAAGCCCGAGTACCGGGGCCCGAACTACATCAGCGCCGTCAAGGGCCTGGTCGACCGGGTCCTCGCGCACGGCATGACGCCGATCGTCGAACTGCACTGGACGTACGGCCAGTACACCGGGAACTCCTCGGGCTGCGCCGACGTCCACGCCTCCTGCCAGAAGCCGATGCCGAACGCCCAGTACACCCCGGCGTTCTGGACCGCGGTGGCGAACACCTTCAAGAACGACCGGCGGATCGTCTTCGACCTGTTCAACGAGCCGTACCCCGACCGGGCGACCTCCACCACCGCGCAGGCATGGACCTGCTGGCGCGACGGTGGCACGTGCCCGGGCATCGCCTACGAGGTCGCCGGCATGCAGGACCTGGTCGACGCCGTCCGTGCGACCGGGGCCGCCAATCTCGTCCTCGTGCCCGGCATCGCGTACTCCAACGACCTGAGCCAGTGGCTCGCCCACTCCCCCACCGATCCGACGGGCCATCTGGCCGCCGCCTGGCACGTCTACAACTTCAACACCTGTTCCAACGAGTCCTGTTGGGACAGCACCCTCGCCCCTGTCGCCGCCCGAGTTCCGCTGGTGGCCGGCGAAATCGGCGAGAACACCTGCGGACACGCGTTCATCGACCGCGTCATGGCGTGGTTCGACGCGCGGGCCCTCTCCTATCTCGGCTGGACCTGGAACACCTGGAACTGCTCCTCGGGACCGGCCCTGATCAGCTCGTACGACGGCACACCCACCGCATTCGGCACCGGGCTGCGCGACCATCTGCGCGCCCTGAACTGAAAGGCACCCCACGAAATGAGCCGCACATCCGCACGCACGACCAGCCCCACGACCCCCCGCCGCACGACCCGCCGCAGCACCAGCCGCACCGCCTTGCTGGCGGCCCTCAGCCTCGTCACGGCCGCCGGAGCCACCGCCACCGTGTTCGGTACCTCCGCGGGCGCCGCCGCCGCGGGCTGCAAGGTCGAGTACCAGATCACGAACCAGTGGAACACGGGCTTCGGCGCCAACGTCATCGTCACCAACACCGGTGACCCGGTTGCCGCCTGGACGCTGGAGTGGTCGTACGCGGGCAACCAGCAGGTCACCCAGGGCTGGAACGCCGGCATCACCCAGTCCGGGGCGGCCGTGACCGCCAAGAACGCCTCCTACAACGGGTCGCTGGCCACGGGCGGTTCGACGTCCTTCGGCTTCAACGCCTCGTACAGCGGCACGAACGCCGTCCCCGCCACCTTCAAGCTCAACGGCGTCACCTGCAACGGTGCCACCGAGCCGACCACCCCGCCGACGACTCCGCCGACGACTCCGCCGACGACCCCGCCCACCACTCCGCCGCCCGCCGGCAGCAAGGTCGACAACCCGTACGCCGGCGCCAAGATGTACGTGAACCCCGAGTGGTCCGCCAAGGCCGCCGCCGAGCCGGGCGGCACCAAGGTGTCGAACCAGCCCACCGGCGTCTGGCTGGACCGCACCGCCGCCATCGCGGGCGCCAACGGCGGGATGGGGCTGCGCGCCCACCTCGACGCCGCCCTGGCACAGAAGGGCAGCGGCGAGCTCGTCGTCCAGCTGGTGATCTACAACCTGCCCGGCCGCGACTGCTCCGCACTCGCCTCCAACGGCGAACTGGGTCCCACCGAGATCGACAAGTACAAGACCCAGTACATCGACCCGATCGCGACGATCCTCGCCGACCCCAAGTACGCGGGACTGCGGATCGTCACCGCCGTCGAGATCGACTCCCTGCCCAACCTGGTCACCAACGTCTCCGGGCGGCCCACCGCCACCCCCAACTGCGATGTGATGAAGGCCAACGGCAACTACATCACGGGCGTCGGCTACGCACTGAACAAGCTCGGCTCGATCGCCAACGTCTACAACTACGTGGACGCCGGCCACCACGGCTGGCTCGGCTGGGACGACAACTTCGGCCCCTCCGCGGAGATGTTCAAGCAGGCGGCCACCGCCGAGGGCTCCACGCTGTCCAAGGTCCACGGTTTCATCGTGAACACGGCCAACTACAGCGCCCTGAAGGAAGACCACTTCAAGATCGAGGACTCCGTCAACGGCACCTCCGTGCGCCAGTCGAAGTGGGTCGACTGGAACCGTTACACCGACGAACTGTCCTACGCCCAGGCCATGCGGACCAAGCTCGTTTCCCTGGGCTTCGACGCCAACCTCGGCATGCTGATCGACACCTCCCGCAACGGCTGGGGCGGCACCGCCCGCCCGACCGCACCCGGGGCGCTGACCAGCGTCGACACGTACGTCAACGGCGGGCGCTACGACCGGCGCTTCCACCTCGGCAACTGGTGCAACCAGTCGGGCGCCGGGCTCGGCGAGCGGCCGCAGGCAGCGCCGGCGGCGGGCATCGACGCGTACGTGTGGATGAAGCCGCCGGGCGAGTCGGACGGGGCGAGCAAGGAGATCCCGAACGACGAGGGCAAGGGCTTCGACCGCATGTGCGACCCGACCTACACGGGCAACGTGCGCAACGGAAACAGCATGTCCGGGTCGCTCCCGGACGCCCCGCTCGCGGGCCAGTGGTTCTCGGCCCAGTTCCAGGAGCTCCTGAAGAACGCCCACCCGGCGCTGTGACGCACCGGCCGTGAGGGCGGAGCCGTACGGAACCTCCGGGTTCCGTACGGCTCACGCGCTCCGCAGGGCGGCGAGGAGGTCCCGCAGGCGGTCGAGGCCGGCCGGCGGGACCAGGCCCAGGTGGTAGAGGTGTGCCTCGCCGAGGCCCGCGGCCAGATGGCGGGTGGCCATGTGGCGGGCTGCCATGTGGCGGGCGGCCGGCGCGCCGGGGCTCGCGCCGTCCGCGGGCAGTGTCTCGGGGCGGAAGTAGCCGCCGACGGCGGTGGCCGGCGGCACCAGGTCGCGGAGGGCGGCGATCGGACCTGCGCCGGGCCCTGCTCCGGGCTCGGACCCGGCCGCCCAGCAGTTGGCGACCACCGCGTCGATCCCTTCGGCCAGGCTCCGCCCGAGGGGCGCGAAGGCCCCGGTGGCCCAAGGGGAGGCGGAGCCGTGCACGGTGATGCGGATCCCGGCCGCGACCGAACGCGCGGCGGCGACCAGGCGGGTGTGCAGAGCCGAAGCCGAGGTGTCGGCGCACTCGCGCAGCACGGCGGCCGTCTGTGCCCCGAGGGCGTCCTCCGGACTCTTCGGCGGCCGGGCCTGCCCGAGGGCCGCACGGACCTGGGCCGCGACGCGTTCGGGATCGAGGCCCGCTGCCCGCTGGACGCGCCGGCAGGAGGCGCAGAAGCACAGCGAGAGCAGCTCCCGCTGCACGGGGGTCCACTGCGCGAACTCGGTCTTGTCGTGGTGTCCGCCGTGATCGACTCCCAGCGGACCGGCAGCTTCCAGGATCAGGCCGTCGGCCTCACCGGTCAGGGCGACCTCGTGCACGAGGGTCGCGCAGTAGTCGGCGACCTCGGGTGCCTGCGGGCACAGGGCGTAGGGGTACGGCTCGTCGAAGGCGTTGCGCCGCACGAGGTCCGGATTCTCGCGCCCCAGCAGGCTGTTGTGGGTGAGGACGGTCCATGCGGAGACCCGTAGCCCTGCCGTGCCGAGCGCCTTCCTGGCCACGGCGAAGGAGTCGGGGGCCGTCCAGCCGGGAACGCGCGGCACGAGTCTCATGCCCTGCCAGGCGGCGGGGCGGATCGGGACGTAGCAGGCGGCGTGTTCGGCGTCCACCAGCCGGTGTCGCGGGTGGAGCGGCGTGGCGGCGCGGGTGCTGTGGTAGTTCGCGGCCACGGCCACGGTCTCCACACCGATCTCGCGGGCCCGGCCGACGGCCGCCGGATCACCGGCGAAGTCCCAGGGATACGCGTAACCGGTCGCCGTGACCATGGGAACCTCACCGTCTGTGCGGGGAATGCGAAAACGCTCGGACCGGTGAACTCGGGCCGTGGCCGGGAGCGTTGCGAACAGTAGGCAGCCGCCGGCGGCATCGTCAAGCAGCCGCCCGGCGGGACGCTCTTGCGGGAACGCTCCTCCATGCGTTCACATATGTGACTACGTTCTGCGTATGGAGACTTCACACACGCGCACGCCCCGCACCGTCCTGCTCACCGGCGCCGCCGGCGGCGTCGGCACCCTGATGCGGAATCTGCTGCCCGCCTACGGCTACGAGCTCCGGCTGCTCGACGTGGTGCCGGTCGACGGTGCACCGGACGCGATCATCGCCGACCTCGCCGACGGCGGGGCACTGCGGGAAGCCGTCCGCGGCGTCGACGCGGTCGTTCATCTCGCCGGGATATCCCTGGAGTCCACCTTCGAGAAGGTACTGGCCGCCAACGTCACCGGACTGCACCACCTGTACGAGGCCGCCCGCGAGGAGGGGGTGCGCCGCATGGTCTTCGCCTCGAGCAACCACGCCGTCGGCTTCACCCCGCGGCCGCGCGGGGCCGACCCGCTGGTCCCCGTCGACACCCCGCGCCGGCCCGACAGCTTCTACGGATTGTCCAAGTGCTTCGGCGAGGACCTGGCCCAGCTCTACTGGGACCTCCACGGGGTGGAGACGGTATCGGTGCGGGTCGGCTCCTGCTTCCCCGAGCCGACCACCGTCCGGATGCTGTCGCTGTGGCTGAGCCCCGGCGACTGCGCCCGGCTCCTCCACGCCGCGCTCACCGCGGAGAGCGTCGGGCACACCGTGGTGTACGGCTCCTCCGCCAACTCCCGGCTGTGGTGGGACCTTTCCTCGGCGCGGGCCATCGGATACGAGCCGCAGGACGATTCGGAGCGGTTCGCGGAGCGGCTCCTCGCCGAGCAGGGGGTCCCGGACGAGGGCGACCCGGACGACCTCTACCTGGGCGGCCGGTTCTGCACCGACCCGCCGCGCTGGCCGCACTGACGACCGCCGTCCGGTAAGCGCTTTCCACGACTCATGCGCGAAGCATTGACGTAACGCCAACTGCCGCTTAGCTTCTCGTCATTGCACTTCGTACATCATATATGAGACGCGATACACGAGATCTGAGAGTGCGTCATGGCCTTCGCCCCGAGCCCCATCCCGTCCCGCACCCAGTACGTTCTGGAGGCGATCAAGCACGACATCCTCACCGGCGTCCTGAGCCCTGGTCAGGCCCTCGTCGAGACCGAACTCGCCGCTCGTTTCGGGATGTCCAAGACCCCGGTCCGAGAGGCGCTCAAGACCCTCGCCGGCAGCGGGCTGGTGGTGGTGAGCCAGTACAAGGGCGTCACCGTGCGCATGGTGGACGCCGACATGGCCCGCGAGGTGTACGACGTACGACTGCTCCTGGAGCCCGAGGCGGTCCGCCGCACGGTGGCCTCGCGCGCCCCGCTCGACGCGGCGCGCGAGGCACTCCTGCGGGCCGCCGGCGCCGAGGACCCGGCCGAACGCTCCCTCGCCAACCGCGCGTTCCACCGGGCCCTCTACCTGCCCTGCGGAAATCCCCTGCTCGGCCGGATGCTCGACGAGGTCCGCGACCAGGCCGCCCTCGTCTCCACCGTCGCCTGGGCCGCCATCCCCTCCTGGGAGCAGGAGGCCGCCGAACACGAGGAGATCCTGCGGCTCGCGGCCGCCGGCGACGCGGACCGGGCCGGCCGGGCCCTCCACGACCACATCGCCTCCTTCGTCCGGCGCGCCTTCCCCCAGGACGGCGAGTGACCATGGCGACGTTCGAGCACCTGAAGACCGCACTGGCCGATGTCGTGGCCATCCCCGTCACGCCCTTCACCGCGGCCGGCGATCCGGACACCGCCGCACACCGCACCCTGCTCCGCCGGTTGATGGACGGCGGGGTGCGCGCGCTCACCCCGAACGGCAACACCGGCGAGTTCTACGCCCTCACTCCCGAAGAGCGCCGCCTGGTCACCGAGTTGACCACCGAGGCGGCGGCCGGACGGGCCGCGGTCCTGGTCGGCGTGGGCCACGACGTGCCGACGGCGCTCGCAGCCGCCCGGCACGCCCGCGCCTGCGGAGCGCAGATGCTGATGGTGCACCAGCCCGTGCACCCGTACGTCTCCGAGGACGGCTGGGTCGACTACCACCGGGCCATCGCCGAGGCGGTGCCCGAACTCGGCATCGTCCCCTACATCCGCGACCCCCGACTGGACGGAGCGCGCCTCGCGGAGCTGGGCGACGCCTGCCCGAACGTGATCGGCGTGAAGTACGCCGTCCCGGACGCGGCCCGGTTCGCCGGCTTCGCCCGTGACGCGGGGCTCGAGCGTTTCGTCTGGGTGGCGGGGCTCGCCGAACCGTACGCCCCCTCCTACTTCGCGGGGGGCGCGACGGGCTTCACCTCCGGCCTGGTCAACGTCAGCCCTCCGCTCTCCCTGGAGATGCTGTCCGCTCTGCGGGCCGGCGACTATCCGGCCGCCATGAAGGTGTGGGAGCGCATCCGCCGCTTCGAGGAGCTGAGGGCCGCCAACGGCAGCGCCGACAACGTGACCGTCGTCAAGGAGGCGCTCGCCTCGCTCGGGCTGTGCCGGCGCGACATCCGGCCGCCCAGCCGGGAGCTGCCCGTGGCCGCGCGCGCCGAGGTCGCCTCCATAGCCGCCGGATGGCAGTCATGAGCGGGCAACCCGACCAGCCCGACCGGCCCGACCGGCTGCGCAGCCACCAGTGGTACGGCACGGACGGACTGCGTTCGTTCAGCCACCGCGCCCGCACGCGCCAGCTCGGCTACCTCCCCGAGGAGCACATGGGCAAGCCGGTCGTGGCGATCCTCAACACCTGGTCCGACATCAACCCCTGCCACGTCCACCTCCGGGACCGCGCGCAGGCCGTGAAGCGGGGCGTGTGGCAGGCCGGGGGGCTTCCCGCTCGAATTCCCGGTCTCCACCCTGTCCGAGACCTTCCAGAAGCCGACGCCGATGCTCTACCGCAACCTCCTCGCGATGGAGACGGAGGAGCTGCTGCGCTCCTATCCGGTCGACGGCGCGGTTCTCCTCGGCGGCTGCGACAAGTCGACCCCGGCGCTCCTGATGGGCGCGGCCTCGGTGGACCTGCCGGCCGTCTTCGTGCCGGCCGGGCCGATGCTCCCGGGCCACTGGCGGGGCGAGACCCTCGGTTCCGGCACGGACATGTGGAAGTACTGGGACGACAAGCGGGCGGGCCTGATCGGGGACTGCGAGATGGCGGAGCTGGAGAGCGGGCTGGCCCGCTCCCCCGGCCACTGCATGACGATGGGCACGGCTTCCACGCTCACCGCCGCCGCCGAAACCCTCGGCGTGACCGTGCCCGGCGCCTCCTCCATCCCGGCGGTCGACTCGGGCCACGACCGGATGGCGGCCGCCTCCGGGATGCGGATCGTGGAACTGGTACGGCAGCAGCGGCCGCTGTCCACGATCCTGAGCCGGGACGCGTACGAGGACGCGGTCGCCGCCGTCCTCGCGCTCGGCGGGTCCACGAACGCGGTGATCCATCTGATCGCCATGGCCGGCCGTTCGGGGGTCAGGCTCACTCTGGACGACTTCGACCGCATCGCGCGGACCGTGCCGGTGCTGGCCGATGTCCGCCCCGGTGGGCGGTTCCTCATGGAGGACTTCCATTTCGCCGGCGGCATGCCCGCATTCCTCTCGCGCCTCACCGACGTGCTGCACCTGGACCGGCCGACCGTCTCCCACGACACGCTGCGCGAGCAGCTCGCCGGCGCTCGCGTGCACAACGGCGAAGTGATCCGGGAGCGCGAGCGGGCGCTCGCCCCCGAGGGCGGGGTCGCGGTGCTGCGCGGGAACCTCTGCCCCGACGGCGCGGTCATCAAGCACATCGCCGCCGAGCCGCACCTGCTGAAGCACACCGGTCCGGCCGTGGTCTTCGACGACTACCGGACGATGCAGCGGACCATCGACGACCCGGAGCTCGGGATCACCGCGGACCACGTCCTCGTGCTGCGGGGCTCAGGGCCGAAGGGCGGCCCGGGGATGCCGGAGTACGGGATGCTGCCGATCCCCGAGCAGCTGCTGGCGCAGGGCGTACGGGACATGGTCCGGATCTCCGACGCCCGGATGAGCGGCACGAGTTACGGCACGTGCGTGCTCCACGTCGCGCCCGAGTCGTACGTCGGCGGGCCGCTCGCCCTCGTCCGCACGGGTGACCTGATCACCCTCGACGTGGAAGCCCGGAGGCTCCACCTGCACGTTGCGGACGAGGAGTTGGCGCTTCGGCGGGCGGCCTGGACCCCGCCGCCGGTCCGCTACGAGCGCGGCTACGGGGCGCTCTACACCGAGCAGATCACCCAGGCCGACACGGGATGCGACTTCGAGTTCCTGGCCCGGCCGGGGACGACCCCCGACCCCTACGCGGGCTGATCTCCCTCCGCGGGCCGGTCCCCTTTCGCGCGGCCGACGCATCCGCCTGTCCGAAACACCGAGAACGGAGCCACCGTCATGGCCTCAGCTGTGACCCGACCCCCTCAGGCCCCGAAGGCCCCCCAGGTCTCCCGCGCGCGCCGGGTCCACGGCCCCCGCCGCACGGGAGCCGCCCCCCGCCGACTGCCGTACCTGCTGATCGCCCCCGCGGGGCTGCTGATGCTGGGCTTCATCGCCTATCCCGTCCTCAGCGTCTTCTACTACAGCCTCCAGCACTACAACCCCACCAAACCCTGGCGGAACGGCTTCGCCGGCTTCGACAACTTCGTGCGCGTCTTCACGGACGACCCGCACTTCTGGGGGACGCTGACCTTCAGCGCGAAGTGGGTCGCCGTCGAGGTGACCCTGCAGCTCCTGTTCGGCCTCGCCCTCGCGCTGATCGTCAACCAGACGTTCGCGGGCCGCGCCCTGGGCCGGGCGCTGGTGTTCTCCCCGTGGGCGGTCTCCGGGGTGCTGACCTCGGCCATCTGGGTCCTGCTCTACAACTCCCAGACGGGCATCACCCGCTACCTCGCGGACATGGGAATCGGCGAGTACGGCACGTCCTGGCTGTCCGACACCTCCACCGTGTTCCCGGCGGTGGTCCTCGCCGAACTGTGGCGGGGGGTCCCCTTCTTCGCGATCCTCATCCTCGCCGACCTCCAGTCCGTACCGCGGGACCTGTACGAGGCCGCCGAGGTCGACGGGGCCGGCCGGCTGCGGCAGTTCCTCCACATCACGCTGCCGCACCTGAGGGACGCGATCATCCTGTCCACCCTGCTGCGGGCGGTGTGGGAGTTCAACAACGTGGATCTCCTGTACACCCTCACCGGCGGCGGTCCCGCCGGTGAGACGACCACGCTGCCCCTGTACATCGCCAACACCAGTGTCGATGCCCACAACTTCGGATACGCCTCCGCCCTCACGACGGTGGCGTTCGTGATCCTTCTCTTCTGCTCGATGGTCTATCTGCGCCTGAGCAAGTTCGGAGGCGACAGCAAGTGAAACGGCGGCGTGCCTGGGACGAGGTCCCCCGGTGGCAGATCCATCTGCCGCTCGGCATCTATCTTCTCTTCACCCTGGTCCCCTTCTACTGGATCCTGCTGTTCGCCCTCCGGCCGGCCGGCTCCACCTCGCTGGTGCCGTGGCCCATGACCGGCGACCACTTCGAGAAGGTGTGGACCGAGCGGAGCTTCGCCACCTTCTTCCAGAACAGTCTGCTCATCGGCCTCGCGACTCTGGTGATGACCACGGTGATCGCGCTCACCGGCGGCTATGCGCTGGCCCGCTTCGATTTCCGGATCAAGAAGGGCTTCATGCTGGCCCTGCTGTGCTCGCAGTTCGTACCGGGCGCGCTGCTGCTCGTACCGCTGTTCCAGACCTTCGCCGGCCTGCGGATGATCAACTCTCTGGGCAGCGTCATCATCGCGGAGACGGTCTTCCAGCTCCCCTTGTCCATGATCCTCATCAGCGGCTTCATCAAGAACGTGCCGTACTCCCTGGAGGAGGCGGCCTGGGTGGACGGCTGCAACCGCTTCGCCGCGTTCCGGATCGTCGTCCTGCCGCTGCTGCGGCCGGGTCTGGTCGCGGTCGGCTCCTTCGCCTTCGTCCACGCCTGGAACCACTTCCTCTTCGCGCTGATGTTCCTCAGCAGCCAGGACAAGCAGACCATCCCGGTCGGCCTCAACACCCTCATGGGCGCGGACAGCGTGGACCTGGGTGCGCTCGCCGCGGGCGGCGTGATCGCGGCGGTGCCCGTCGTGATCGTGTTCGCCTTCATCCAGAAATGGCTGGTCACCGGCTTCAGCGCAGGGGCGGTGAAGGGATGAGCGACGCCCCCGGCACCCCACGCACCCGCACCCCCCTGCCCGTGGTCCTGGCGGGTGCCCGCGGCCACGGCCGTGCGCACCTGCGGGGGATCCGCCGGCTCGAGCGCCTGGGCCTGGTCCGCCTCGCCGGCGTCTGTGAGCTGCGGCCGCTCGACGCGGATGAGCTGGACGGGTTCGCCGCTCCCGAGCAGTCCTCGGACTTCGACGCGCTGATGGCCTCCACCGGCGCCCGGATCGCGGTGTTGTCCACGCCGATCCAGACCCACACCGATCTGGCCCTGACCGCCGCCCGCCACGGCGCGCACATCCTGCTGGAGAAGCCTCCGGCGCCGTCGTACGCGGAGTTCCGCCGGATGGCGGACGGAGTGGCGGCGGCCGGCGTGGCCTGTCAGATCGGCTTCCAGTCCCTCGGCTCGCATGCCGTTCCCGCCATCAGGCGGCTCATCGAAGAGGGTGCGATCGGCGAACTCGCCGGGATCGGTGCGGCCGGCGCGTGGGTCCGCGACGAGGCGTACTTCCGGCGCGCGCCCTGGGCCGGCCGCCGGCGTCTGGACGGCGTC
Organism: Streptomyces sp. NPDC046303; assembly: GCF_055588085.1. Lineage (NCBI taxonomy): Bacteria > Bacillati > Actinomycetota > Actinomycetes > Kitasatosporales > Streptomycetaceae > Streptomyces > Streptomyces sp. NPDC046303. Next base: position 47,705 of record NZ_JBVJFA010000033.1, on the reverse strand, counting down.
GACGTCGTCGACGGAGCCCTGACCAACCCGCTGGCCCACGCCGTCGCCACCGCTCTGGCCCTCGCCGGCAGCACGCGGGCCGAGGACGTCGTATCCGTCGAGGCCGAGCTCGTGCGCGCCAACGCCATCGAGTCCGACGACACCTCCTGCGTCCGGATCGTGACCACGGCGGGCGGCCGGCTCACCGTCGCGGCGACCTTGTGTGCGGAGACGGACGCCGAGCCGTACGCGGTGGTCCACGGCAGCCGGGGGCGCATCACCTTCTGGTACCGGCAGGACCGGGTGCTGCTCCAGCGGGCCGGCCACGGCCCGGAGGAGACCGTCCACGGAAGGACCGATCTCCTGGAGAACCTCGTCGGCCATGTGACCGGCGGCGAGGCACTGTGCGTACCGCCCGTGGAGACCGGCGCGTTCATGCGGGTGGTGGAGGCGGTCCGGCTGGCGCCCGACCCCGTGGCGCTGCCGGACGCGTACTGGCACACCGAGCCGGGCCCGGGCGCTCCGCGCCGGGTCGTCGACGGGATCGACGCACTCGTCGACACGAGCGCCCTCACGCTCAGCCTCTTCTCCGAGCTGGGCGCCCCCTGGGCGCCGGCGCACAGGGCGGGGAGCCGATGAACGCGGCGTTCGTCCTGCGCTGCGCCGGCCGCCCGGTGGCCCGCTACACGGCCCGCCCGGACCTGGCACCGGACCACTCCCCCCGGCCCTTCCTGCATCCCGTCACCACCCTGGAAGGGGTCCGGGTCACCGAGCTGATGCCCGAGGACCACCCGCACCACCTCGGTGCGGGCGTGGCCGTGCCCGATGTGGCGGGCCACAACTTCTGGGGCGGGCGGACCTTCGTCCGCGACCGGGGGCCGACCGCGCTCGACAACCACGGCGTGCAACGGCACGACGGCTTCACGCTCCGCGCCCCGGACCGGTTCGCGGAAGACCTGAGCTGGACGGCCGGCGGCCGGGTGCTCCTGCGCGAACGCCGCACGGTGACGGCGGTGGCCCTGAGCGCATCGGCCTGGGCCCTGGACTTCACCTTCGCCCTCACCGGGGTGCCGGGCCGGGGTCTGTCCCTCGGCAGCCCGGCCACCAACGGACGACCGGGCGCGGCCTACGGCGGCTTCTTCTGGCGCGCACCCAAGGAGGCGGCGGCGCCCGCGGTCTTCAGTGCGGACGCGGACGGCGAGGAGGCCGTACACGGCTCCCGTGCCGACTGGGTCGCGGTGGCCGGCCAGGGCTGGAGCCTGGTCTTCGCCGGCGCGACCGAGGAGACCCGGCGCGATCCCTGGTTCCTGCGTGCCGCCGAGTATCCGGGCGTGGGCTCCTCCCTCGCGCATGACCGGCGGCTGGCCGTCGCGGCCGCAGACACCGTCGTACGGCGGGTGGTCACCGTCGTGGCCGACGGACGCCTGGGGCGGGCCGAGGCCGCGGCGCTGGTGCGCGAGGCGGTCGGGTCATGAGCCGTACCGCGCCGGACCCGTCGCGCACCGGGGATCTCGGAGACGGGACGTACCGCAATCCCGTCCTGGCCGCCGACTGGTCCGATCCCGACGTGCTGCGGGTCGGCGAGGACTACTACCTCACCGCGTCCAGTTTCGGCCGTGCGCCGGCCCTTCCCCTGCTGCACTCCCGCGACCTCGTCGGCTGGACGCTCATCGGACACGCCCTGGACCGGCTGCGCCCGGAGGCCGCGTACGCCTCGCCCCGGCCCGGCGGGGGCGTGTGGGCACCCGCCCTGCGCCATCACGACGGCCGGTTCCGGATCTTCTGGGGGGATCCGGACCACGGTATCTGGCAGGTCGACTCCCCGTCCGTGCACGGCCCGTGGAGCGCTCCGCACCTGGTGAAGGCGGGCCGGGGACTCATCGATCCCTGCCCGCTGTGGGACGAGGAGACGGGCGAGGCGTACCTCGTGCACGCCTGGGCGAAGTCCCGCTCGGGCGTCAGCAACCGGCTGACCGGCCACCGGATGAGCCCGGACGGCAAGGAGCTCCTGGACGGGGGAACGGTGATCGTCGACGCCGACCGGATCCCCGGCTGGTTCACCCTGGAGGGGCCCAAGCTCTACCGCCACGACGGGTGGTTCTGGATCCTCGCCCCGGCCGGCGGCGTGGCCACCGGCTGGCAGGGCGCCTTCCGGTCGCGTTCCTTCTTCGGCCCGTACGAGGAGAGGGTCGTCCTGCAGCAGGGGGACACGGACGTCAACGGGCCGCACCAGGGCGGCTGGGTCCGCACCCAGAACGGCGAGGACTGGTTCCTGCACTTCCAGCAGCGCGGGGCGCAGGGGCGGCTCGTCCATCTGCAGCCGATGCGCTGGGACGCCGACGGGTGGCCGGTGCTCGGCAGGGCGGGCGTACCCGTCCGCGTACACGCCAAGCCCCGCCTTCCCCGGCAACCGCCGTCGTCGCCGGCCGGTGACGACGCCTTCCCCGGCGGGCGGTACGGACTCCAGTGGCAGTGGACCGCCAACCCGGCGCACGGCTGGACCACCCGGCACTCCGGCGACGGGCTGCGGCTGGCCTGCGTCCGCACGGAGCAGGTCGAGGACCTGCGGGCGCTGCCGCATGTGCTCACCCAGCGCATGCCGGCCCGTGCCTGCACCGTCGAGGTCGATCTGCGGCTCGACAGCCGGGAACCCGGCGCCCGGGCGGGTCTCGTGGTGCTGGGCGGGGCGTACGGCTGGATCGGACTCCAGCGCGACACCGACGGCAGGGAAAACACCGACAGCACTGGCAGCACCGGCAGCACGGTCCGGCTGGTGCACCGGTTCGCTCCGGCCGACGCCGGGCGGGAGCGGGACGCGGCACGGGCCCGGCCGGCGCCCGGCGGCCGGGCGCGGCTGCGCATCGAGCTCACCGCGGACGCGCGCTGCCGGTTCTCCTTCGACACGGGCACGGGCTTCACCCCCTCCGGCGAGGTCTTCGCCGCCACCCCCTGGGGGTGGACCGGTGCGCTGCTCGGCCTGTTCGCCGGCGCCCCACCGGGCTCCGGCCCCGCCGGGACGGCGGTGTTCACCGCGTTCCGCATCACCCCTGGACCCCCCACTCCCCCACCGCATGACCTCCCCGCGAGACCCCGCGCGACCCCGCGAGACCCCTCGAGAGAAGAGAGCCGACGATGACCAGCTTCCGTGAAGTGCGGCGCAGAGCCGTCCGCGCCCTGGCCCTGACCACCGTGCTCGCCCTGACCGCGACCGCCTGCGGAGACGACGGCAGCGGCGCGGCGGGCGACAAGGGCGGCGAGGGTCCGGGCAAGGGAGAGATCACCTTCTGGGACAACAACGGCGGTGTCCGCACCGACGTCTGGAAGGCGATCATCGAGGACTTCGAGAAGCAGAACCCCGAGATCACGGTGAACTACGTCGGGATCGCCTCGACGGAGGTGCAGTCCAAGTACGACACGGCCATCCAGGGCGGCGGCCTGCCGGACGTCGGCGGTCTCGGAGCGGCGATGCTCGCCGGTATCGCCGCGCAGAACGCCTTGGAGCCGCTCGACGAGCGGGTCGACGGCAGTGCGCTCAAGGGCAAGCTCAACGCGGGCATGGTCGAGAGCGTGAAGTCCGCGGGGGGCAAGGGCACGCTCTTCACCGTTCCCACCTCCGCCAGCAACGGTGTCCTCTACTACCGCACCGACCTGTTCGAGGCTGCCGGCCTGCCGGCGCCCGACACCTGGTCGGCGTTCTACGCGGCAGCCGACAAGCTGACCCGGAAGGACGCGAACAAGTTCGGCTACACCATCCGCGGCGGCGCCGGCTCCATCGCCCAGGCGCTGGACGCCATGTACGGCCAGAGCGGGGTCACCAGCTTCTGGAACGGCGACACGACCACGGTCAACGACCCGGCGAACGTGGCCGCGTTGGAGAAGTACGCCGGCCTGTACAAGAACAACACCCCGGCGGCCGACGTCAACAACGACTTCACCAAGATGGTCGCCCAGTGGGACAGCGGCGAGATCGGCATGCTGAGCCACAACCTGGGCTCCTACAAGGATCATGTGAAGGCGCTCGGCCCGGACAAGTTCCGGGGCGTCCCGAACCCGACCACCGACGACGGCAGGCGGGTGCAGGTCTCCCACCCGGTCGACGGTCTCGCCCTGTTCTCGTCGAGCAAGAACAAGGCGGCGGCCTGGAAGTTCATCGAGTTCGCCGCCTCCCACGCCTCCAACAGCAGGTGGAACGAGTCGGCGGGCGCGATCCCGGCCAACACCGAGGCGGCCCGGGACGCCTGGATCCAGAAGGCCGAGCCGACCAAGCTCGCCGCGGAGGTCCTCTTCAGCGGCAAGGCCACGATCGTGCAGCTGCCGTACTACCTGCCCGACTGGAACACCATCTCCAAGGCCGACAACGAGCCCGCCTTCCAGAAGGTCCTGCTCGGCACGTCCACGCCGAAGGAGTTCCTGGACGGGCTCGCCGAGCAGCTGAACGCGGCGCAGGCCGAGTGGAAGGCGCAGAACCGGTGACCCTCACCCGCCGCCGGGCGGTCACGGCCGGGACGGGCCTCGCGCTCGCCCTGGCCGCCGCCCCCGCCACGGCCGCCCCCCGCCACGACAGGCGCATGCGCACCCTCCACATCGCCGGCGACTCCACGGCAGCGCAGAAGTACGCCGATGCCGCCCCGGAGACCGGGTGGGGCATGGCACTGCCCTTCTTCCTGCACCGGCACCTGACGGTCGCCAACCACGCGGTCAACGGCCGCAGCACCAAGAGCTTCATCGACGAGGGCCGGCTGACCGCGGTCCTGGACGTGATCCGGCCCGGAGACCTCCTGCTGATCCAGTTCGGCCACAACGACCAGAAGGCCGCGGACCCCACGCGCTACACCGAGCCCTGGACCACCTATCAGGAGAACCTGGGCCGGTACGTCGACGGCGCGCGCGAGCGCGGGGCGCTGCCGGTCCTCGCCACGTCCGTCGAGCGGCGCAGGTTCGGCGCCGACGGCACCGCCCTGCGCACCCACGGGGAGTACCCGGCCGCGATGCGGCAGGTGGCCCGGGAGGAGGACGTGGCCCTCGTCGACGTCCAGGAGCTGTCCTTGGCGCTCTGGCAGGAGCTCGGCCCGGAGGCGACGAAGGCGTACTTCAACTGGACGCCGACGGAGCAGGACAACACCCACTTCAACCCGCCGGGTGCGATCGCCGTCGCCCGGATGGTCGCCACGGGACTCCTGCGCACCCGCGCCCTCGCCCCGCACGACACCCGCCGCCTCGACGAGGAAGTCCCCGCGCGATGGATCACCTGGCCCGATTCCGAGGAGAGCTGAGCATGCGACACACACGGGTATGGGCGGTGGGCGCCGCCGCCCTCGTCCTGGGCGTCACCGGTCCCGCCTCCGCCGCGCACGCCGGGCCTGACGGGCCTGCCGGGCCTGCCGCGACCGACCCGGCCCGCCAGGTCCTTCCGGCCGGTGACGGCTGGGCGTCGGACGGGACGGGAACCAGCGGCGGCGCCGCGGCCGCCGCCTCCCGCGTCTTCACCGTCACCACCTGGGAGGAGTTCCGTGCGGCGCTCGCCGTCCCGGGCACCGAGCCGCGGATCGTCAAGGTGGTGGGAACGCTGAACGCCACCGCTGCCGGCTGCGCGGCCTTCGAGGCTCCGGGGTACGGACTCGAGGCGTACCTCGCCGCCTACGACCCCGCGGTCTGGGGATACGAGACCGAGGTCAGCGGGGAGCAGGAGGACCTGCGCGCGGCCTCCGCCACGGCGCAGGGGAAGGCCGTCAAGGCGTACGTCCCCGCCAACACGACGATCATCGGGGTGGGCAGGGGCGCCGGCATCACCGGCGGCAGCCTCCAGATCCAGGGCGTCGACAACGTCGTCGTGCGCAACCTGACCGTGGAGAGCCCGCTCGACTGCTTCCCGCAGTGGGATCCGACGGACGGGCCGAGGGGGGCGTGGAACTCCGAGTACGACAGCGTGGTCGTGTACGGCTCCACCCACGTGTGGATCGACCACAACACGTTCACCGACGGCGCCCACCCGGACAGTTCGCTGCCCTCGTACTACGGTGAGCCGTACCAGCGGCACGACGGCGAGCTGGACATCGTGCGCGGAGCCGACCTGGTCACCGTCTCCTGGAACGTCTTCGCCGACCACGACAAGACCCTGATGATCGGCAACAGCGACGGTGCGGGCGCCACCGACCGCGGCAGGCTGCGCACCACCCTCCACCACAATCTCTTCGAGAACGTCGTCGAGCGGGCGCCGCGGGTCCGCTTCGGCAAGGTCGACGCGTACAACAACCACTTCGTCGTGCCGGGTCCGGCCTACTCCTACAGCTTCGGTATCGGAATCGAGTCCCGGCTCGTCGCGGAGAAGAACGCCTTCACGCTCGCCGGGGGCGTCCAGGCCGGAAAGATCCTCAAGAAGTGGAAGGACGCCCCGGTCACCACTGCGGGGAACGTCGTCAACGGCCGGCGGGTCGACCTCCTCGCGGTCCACAACGCCCAGTTCCCCGGCGAGGTCCTGCGCGCCGACGCGGGCTGGACGCCGTCCCTGCGCACGCGGGTCGACGTGCCGCAGGCCGTGCCGGGCCTCGTCGGCCACCGCGCGGGCGCGGGCCGACTGCGCTGACCCGTCCGGCCGCCCCTCTCCCCCTTTCCGCAGCGAAGGAGCTCCCCCATGCCCTCGCACCACCCGCGGGCCGTCCTCGGCCGCCGTTCCCTGCTCACCGCCGGCGCCGGCGCGGCGTTCGCGCTCGCCCTGGCCGCCGGTCCGGCCGCCGGTCCCGCCGCCGCCCTCGCCGGGGGCGGTGCCTTCGGCCGGTTCGGTTCGCCCGCCGCCCGGCTCACCGAGCGCACCCTGTACGTCCACCCGGGCGGTCTCGGAGACCACACCACCGTCCAGGCCGCGGTGAACGCGGCGGACGGGCCCGGCTGGACGCTGGTCCTCGCTCCGGGCACGTACCGGGAGACCGTCGCCGTCAGCCCCGCCCGCACCGCCATGACCTGGATCGGCGCGAACGAGAACCCCCGCGACGTGGTCGTCGTGTACGACAACGCGGCCGGCACGCCCCGGCCCGGCGGCGGCACGTACGGCACGACCGGATCGGCGACCACCACCGTCCAGGCGGACGGTTTCACCGCGCAGTGGATCACCTTCGCGAACGACTTCCTGCGCACGGACCTGCCCGGGAACCCCGGCACGCAGGCAGTGGCGATCAAGGTGCAGGGCGACCGCTCGGCCTTCTTCCACTGCCGGTTCCTCGGACACCAGGACACCCTGTACACCGACTCGATGGCGTCGGCCACCGTGGCCCGCCAGTACTTCGCGCACTGCTACGCGGAGGGCGACGTCGACTTCGTCTTCGGCAGGGCCCGGGCGGTGTTCGAGCACTGCCACTTCCGTACCCTGCTCCGCACCGATCTGGCGGGCGCCCCGTACGGCTTCGTCTTCGCGCCCTCCACCGCCCGCGGCAACCCGTACGGTCTGCTGGCCGTCCGCTGCCGGGTGACCAGCGAGGCACCGGACGGCTTCTACAAGCTGGCCCGGCCCTGGGTTCCGGGCTCGGACCCGACCGCCTGGCCGGCCCTGGTGGTCCGCGAGAGCGTTCTCGGTCCGGGCATCGACGCCACCGCCCCGTACGCGAACATGCGGGACGCCCATCCGTGGCAGGCCCAGCGCTTCGCGGAGTACCGCAACACCGGTCCCGGCGCACAGACCGGCGTCCCGCAGAACCGGCCCCAACTCACCGCCCTGCAAGCCCGGTCGGCCACCCGGGAGAACCACCTCGACGGCTGGCGGCCCCAGCCCGCCCATTCCTGACCACCCCACGAGAGGACCCGCACGTCATGTCTCGCGACGGAACCAAGCGCAGCGCCCTCATCATCGCCCTGTCCCTCCTCGCGGCCACCGCCGGTCTCGGCGCGCTGGCCGCCCCCGCCCATGCCGCGACCGTCGTCGTCGACACCTCGACGGAACTGGCCGGTGCGCTCAAGAACGCGACGCCCGGCACGGTCGTCCAGGTCCGCGGCGGCACCTACTACCCGACCGCCACCCTCCAGTCCACCGCCAACGGCACGGCGAGCAGCCGCATCCGGCTCCAGCCCTACGGCTCCGAGACGGTCAAGATCGACGGCTCGAAGCTGCCCGCCGGGTCCTGGATCTTCAAACTGTCCGCCGACTACTGGAGCGTCTCCGGCATCACGTTCCAGAACTCCCCCGATAGCGCCGTCGTCTGCACCTCCTGCACCGGCACCGAGTGGTCCGGGATCAGGACCATCAACGGCGGCGACTCGGGCTTCACGCTCACCGGCGCGGACACGAACAACAACACCGTCAGGAACCTTGATTCGTACGGTCATTACGATGCGGCCAACCACGGCGAGAACGCCGACGGGCTCGCCGTCAAGTTCGGTTCGGGCACCGGCAACCTGATCACGGGGGCACGGCTCTTCAACAACTCCGACGACGGCATCGACCTGTGGTCGTGGTCCAGCCCGGTGAGGATCGAACACACCTGGGCGTACGGGAACGGCAAGAACCGCTGGTCGGACTCCGCCTTCGCGGGAGACGGCAACGGCTACAAGCTGGGGGGCGACGGCGAGGTCGTCGCGCATGTCGTCAACAACGCGGCGGCCTGGGACAACGCGGGCAACGGGTTCACCGAGAACAGCAACAGGGGCGCCATCGTCCTGAACCGTACGACCGCCTACGCCAACGGGAAGTGGGGCTACTACTTCGCGACGGGGGCGGCCCGGCTCGCCCGGAACCTGGCCGTGGACAACGGCTCGGGGCTCGCCAAGCGGGGCTCCTCCGTCGTCTCGGCGGCCAACAACTGGGACGCGGGGGTCGTCACCCCGCCCTTCCTCGGCACGGACGCCACCAGCGCGTACGGCGCCAGGAAGTCCGACGGTTCGCTGCCGGCGACGACGTTCCTGACGACGGGTTCGACGACGATCGGCTCCACGATGAACTGACGGGCGCGGGAGGGAGCCGTACGAAGGCATCCGGCCCCGTACGGCTCCCGGCCGCGGCCCCCCAGGCACCCTCCGGCGCTGCGGACGCGCTGCGGCTGCTGTGGGGCCGCGGCGGATCTAGGCTGGAAGCAGGCGTTGGAAACCGGCCTGGCGAGCACGGCCGTCCGGACGGAGGCGTGGCGCGTGGAGATGCCCGGCGAGCAGGACGCCCCCGTGGCCGCTGTGGTGGTGGACCCGGACGGCGTGGTGAGCGGCTGGAGCGAGGGCGGGCGGCTGTTGCTGGGCTGGACGGCGGAGGAGACGGTCGGGCGCCCCGTGAGCGACCTGTTCGCCGATCCGCCGCCCGGCTTTCCCGAAAGCCCTGGCAGCGGGCCCGATCCCACGGGATTCGTTCCCCTGCGCCACCGGGACGGTTCCACGGTGGACGCCGTGGTGACGGCTCACCCGCTGCACGGCGGCGACGGCCGGCCGCTGGGCCACGTGGTGACCGTCCAGCGCTGGGGGCGCCGCCCGGTGATCGCCGACCGGGCCTTCGAGCAGTGCCCCTTCGCTCTGGGTGTGTACGACCCCGAGCTGCGGTTCCTGTGGGTCAATGCCTCCGCGTGCCGGGTGATGGCGCATTCCGAGGAGCAGGTGCTCGGTGAGAAGTACCGCGAGCTGTTCCCCGAGCTGGACGACAGGGCGTACACCGACCGGCTCGCCGAGGTGGCCAGGACCGGCGAGCCCGCGCGTCTCATCACCGTCTTCCGCCCGCTCGGCAGCGCCCATGCCCATGCGTGGGCCACCAGCATGTGGCCCGTGCGGGACGCCGAGGGCACGGTCCGGGCGGTCGCCAACTGGGGATTCGACATGAGCGCCGAGTACTGGGCCCGGCAGCGGCTGCTCACCCTCAACGAGGCCAGCAGCGGGATCGGCCGGACGCTGGACGTGCTCGGCACCGCCCGGGAACTGGCCAGAACCCCGGTCCCGGGATTCGCCGACCTCGTCACCGTCGACCTCTTCGACGAGGTGCTGCGCGGAGAGGAACCGCCGCCCGCCCCCGTTTCCGCCCCCGTTTCCGGCCCCGGCGAGGCCATCGCGCTCAGCCGTGCCGCCCGGCACGGTGCGGAGGAGGACACCGGCCGGAGTCCCGGGCCCGCGATGCCGGTCGGTCACGCTCCCGATTCCGTCGCCGCGCGCTGCATGGCCACCGGCAGGTCCACGGTCGAGCTCGCCGCGGAACCCAGCCAGGGCGGCGAATGGGCCTTCGGGCCGGGACTCGCCGCCGACCCGGCCCACTGGCCGCCGGGCAACCCGTTGATCGACGAGTCCATCGCCGCGGAGGGGCTGACGGGCCGGATCACCGTGCCGCTCCGGGCGCGCGGCGCACTGCTCGGCGTCGTCGCGTTCGCCCGCGGGGCCCGGCCCGAGCCCTTCACCGCCGATGACCTGATCCTCGCCGAGGAGCTGACCGCGAAGGCGGCCGTCGCCCTCGACAACGCCCGCCGGTACTCGCGCGAGCGCACGACCGCGCTGACCCTGCAGCGCAGCCTGCTGCCGCAGCGGCTGCCGAGCCAGGAGGCGATCGAGGTGGCCTCCCGCTACCTGCCCGCCGGAACGGGCGCGGGAGTGGGCGGTGACTGGTTCGACGTCATTCCGCTGTCCGGTGCCCGGGTCGCCCTGGTCGTCGGCGATGTCGTCGGCCACGGCCTGCACGCCTCGGCGAGCATGGGCCGGCTGCGCACGGCGGTCCGTACCCTGGCCGACGTGGACCTGCCGCCGGACGAGCTGCTGACCCACCTGGACGACCTGGTCATCCACCTGTCCGGCGATCTCCAGCCCGGCAGTCACATGGAGACGACCGGCGAGTCCGGGGCCACCTGCCTGTACGCCGTCTACGATCCGGTCTCCCGGCGCTGCACGCTGGCGAGCGCCGGCCATCCGCTGCCGCTGGTCATCTCCCCGGACGGCACCGTGATCCCGGTGTCCGCACAGCCGGGACCGCCGCTCGGCCTCGGCGGGCTGCCGTTCGAGGCGACCGAGTTCGAGCTGCCCGAGGGCAGCCTGCTCGCCCTCTACACCGACGGACTGGTGCAGAGCCGCGAGCGCGACGCCGACCAGGGGACCACCGAACTGCAGCGGGTCCTGAACCGGCCGGCCGCCTCCCTGGAGGCCCTCTGCGATACGGCGGTGGACGCCCTGCTCCCCGACGGCCGCACCGACGACGCCGCCCTGCTGCTCGCCCGTACGCACGCGCTGGATCCCCGTCACGTCGCCGACTGGGACGTCGAGCCCGATCCCGCGCAGGTGCCGCGCATCAGGAAGTCCGCCGTCGATCAGCTGGACGCCTGGGGCCTGGAGGAGGCGGCGTTCGTCACCGAGCTGGTCGTCAGCGAGCTGGTCACCAACGCCATCAGGTACGGCGAGCCGCCGATCAGGCTGCGGCTGATCCGCGACACCTCGCTGATCTGCGAGGTCTCCGACGCGAGCAACACCGCTCCGCACCTGCGCCGGGCGCGCATCTTCGACGAGGGCGGCCGGGGCCTGCTGCTCGTCGCCCAGCTCACGCAGGGCTGGGGCACCCGGCAGACCACGAAGGGCAAGACGATCTGGTGCGCGCAGACCCTCACCGGGCCCGTGCCGCGCTGAGTCCGCGACCGGCGCGCCGCCGCCCCCTGCCTGTCGGCCGGGCGGCTCCGTTCAGCGGACGGGCAGACGCGTGGGGTCGGCCATGATCTTCTGGACGGTCGACAGTGCCGCGCCCAGGACCGGTCCGCGCCGCCCCAGGGCGGAGGGGCGCACCGACTCCGGGGTCCAGGGCCGGACGGTGACCCGGGCGGCCAGTTCGGCGCGTACCGGCGGGAGGAGCCAGTCGGCGAGTTCGGCGTAGGCGCCGCCCAGGACGAGTCCGTCCGGGTCGATCAGGTTCACCGCCGAGGCGAGGGCGAGGCCCATGGCCCGCCCCGCGCGGTCCAGGGCGCGCAGGGTGGCCGGGTCACCGGCGGCCGCCCGCCCGGCCAGCAGGGCCACCGGGTCGCCGTCGTCCCCGATCCCGGCTTCGCGCAGCACGGCCGCTTCGCCCGCGTACTGCTCCAGGCAGCCGCGTGCTCCGCAGGCGCAGCGGGGGCCCTCCGGATGGACGGGCAGGTGGCCGAGTTCGCCGGCGAAGCCGCGGGCGCCGCGGAACAGCTGCCCGCCGATGACCAGGGCGGCTCCGATTCCGGCCTCGGCGGAGACGTGTACGAAGGTCTCGGCGGAGTGTCCCTGGTTCCACTGCTCGGCCAGCGCCCCGAGGTTGGCCTCGTTCTCCGGTTCGGGCACGGTGCCGGGGTCGGGCCAGTGGTCGGCGGGGCGGACGGCATGCCAGCCGAGGTTGGGCGCGTTCTCGATCAGCCCGCCCGTCCCGCTCGTCCCGTTCGGCACGACCCCCGGTACGGCCAGGACGCGGCCCTCGACGCGCAGTCCGAGGGCTGCTGCGCCGGCCTCCGCCTCGGCGGCCAGCGCGGCGGCCTCCGCCAGCACCTGCCCGGCCGGCCGGCCCGCGTTGGCCCGTTCCACCCGGTGCCAGACCCGGGGTTCCCCGCGCAGGTCCACGACGCAGGCGGCGAGGTGGGTGACGCCGATCTCCAGGCCGAGGCCGGCGGGACCGCGATCGCTCAGGGCGAGCGCCCGACCGGGGCGGCCGACCCGTCCGCTGGGCGCGGTCTCCGTCTCGGTCAGGGCTCCGCGGCCGATGAGCTCGTCGACCATGGAGGAGACGGCCGGCCTGGTCAGGCCCGTGTGGCCGGCGACGTCCGCCCGGGAGAGCGGGCCGTGCGCGGCGACCGCGCCGATGACCACCGCGAGGTTCTGCCGGCGCATCCCCTGCTGCGAGGCGGGCGCGACCTCCTGGCTCCCGCTCGCCCTGCCGATCCCCGTCACGAACCGACCCTCCTATCGCTGTGTCGGCGGGACTTCCTGCAAGGTCCGCGCCCGACGCAGCGTATCGGTGATCCGTTCGAGCGCGTCGTCGTCCCGGGGCACGGGCTCCAGCACCCGGCCTTCCGCGGTGCGCCAGCGGCGGGCGACGGCGTCGGCGGGCTCCCCGGTGAGCAGTGCGGCGGCCTGGGCGGCGGCCCCGAGTGCGACCAGTTCCCGGGCCTCCGGCACCTGCACCGCCCGGCCGGACAGCCGCAGGACGGTCCGCTGCCAGGCCCGGCCGCGGGCTCCGCCGCCGATCAGCAGCAGTGGTTCGTCGGGGGCGGGGTTCTCGCCTCCGGCACGCAGTACGCCGTCCAGGGCCGCGAGCAGGGCGTGGGCGGCGCCGTCGTAGGCGGCCTGGAGCAGCTGGCCGGGCGTGGTGTCGTGGCGCAGCCGGTGGACCAGGCCGGAGGCGCCGGGGAGGTCCGGAGTGCGTTCGCCGTCCAGGTAGGGAAGCACCACCACCGTGCCGCCTTCTTCGACGTCCTCGCGGTCGCGGCCGATCAGGGCGGCGAGGCGGTCGACGGCGAGGGTGCAGTTGAGGGTGCAGGCGAGCGGCAGCCAGCCGCCGAGGGCGTCGGCGAAGCCGGCGACGGTTCCGCTCGGGTCGGCGGGCCGGGTCCGGCCGACGGCGTAGACGGTGCCGGAGGTGCCGAGGCTCAGTACGGGTCGTCCGGGTGTCAGGCCGAGCCCGAGGGCGGCGGCCATGTTGTCGCCGGTCCCCGTGGCCACCAAGGCGCCCTGGGGCAGGGGCATCCCGGCGCGGACGACGCCGGCCCGGGCACCCGGCGCGAGGACCGGGGGCAGCAGTGCGGGGTCGAGTCCGATCCGGCCGAGGATGTCCTGGTCGTAGCCGTCCGGGCCCCACCAGCCGGTTCCCGACGCGTCACCGCGGTCCGTGACCGCCTCACCGGTCAGGCGCTCCGTGAGGTAGTCGTGGGGGAGCCGGACGGCTGCGACGCGGTCGGCGGCGGCGGGTTCGCCGGCGCGCAGCCAGGCCCACTTGGCGGCGGTGAAGGCGGCCGTCGGAACGCTGCCGGTGCGCCGGGCGAGTTCCGGCGTACCGAACGCGGCCCGGAGTTCGGCGGCCTGCGGGGCGGAGCGGACGTCGTTCCACAGCAGCGCCGGGCGCACCGGGCGGCCGGCCGTGTCGAGGGTGACCAGGCCGTGCTGCTGGCCGGCGATCGAGCAGGCGGCGGCGCGGTCCGCCCAGCCCGTGCCCGCCACCGCCTCCCGCAGCGCCCGCCACCACTGCTCGGGGTCGCTCTCCCGTGCGGCGCCCGCGCTGACGTCGTGCGCGGCGCGGCCCTCGCCCAGGACGGTGCCGTTTTCCAGGTCGACGGCGAGGGCCTTGGTCGACTGGGTCGAGCTGTCGACACCGATCACGACACGCTGAGCGGACATGCGTTCCTCCGGTGGGGTTCCTTCTTGCGTCTCGGCATACTAATTTGTTTTCTGCCATAACAAATAGCCCCTCGGCATGGATCCGGAGCGCCTCATGACCAGCGACCCGCTCGTCCCCACTCCCGCGCACAGGTTCACCTTCGGCCTGTGGACCGTCGGCTGGCAGGGCCGGGACCCGTTCGGCGACGCCACCCGGCCCGCCCTCGACCCGGTCGAGACCGTGCAGCGGCTGGCCGAGCTCGGCGCCTACGGCGTCACCTTCCACGACGACGACCTGATCCCCTTCGGCGCCGGCGACCTCGAACGCGAGCAGGCCGTCAAGCGCTTCCGCACCGCCCTGGACACGGCCGGGCTGAAGGTGCCGATGGCCACCACCAACCTGTTCACCCACCCGGTGTTCAAGGACGGGGCGTTCACCGCCAACGACCGGGACGTGCGCCGCTACGCGCTGCGCAAGACGATCCGCAACATCGACCTGGCCGTGGAACTCGGCGCCTCGGTCTACGTGGCCTGGGGTGGCCGCGAGGGTGCGGAGTCGGGCGCGGCGAAGGACGTCCGCACGGCGCTGGACCGGCTCAAGGAGGCCTTCGACCTGCTCGGCGAGTACGTCGAGACCCAGGGCTACGATCTGCGCTTCGCCATCGAGCCGAAGCCCAACGAGCCGCGCGGCGACATCCTGCTGCCCACCATCGGCCATGCCCTGGCGTTCATCGACTCGTTGGAGCGGCCCGGCCGGGTCGGCCTCAATCCCGAGGTGGGCCACGAGCAGATGGCCGGGCTGAACTTCGCGCACGGCATCGCCCAGGCCCTGTGGCACGGCAAGCTGTTCCACATCGACCTCAACGGCCAGTCCGGCATCAAGTACGACCAGGACCTGCGCTTCGGCGCGGGCGACCTGCGGCAGGCCTTCTGGCTGGTGGACCTGCTGGAGTCGGCCGGCTACGACGGCCCCCGCCACTTCGACTTCAAACCCGCGCGGACCGAGGACTTCCACGGCGTGTGGGCCGCCGCCGACGCCTGCATGCGCACCTACCTGATGCTCGCCGAGCGCGCCCGGGCATTCCGCGCGGACCCCGAGGTCCAGGCCGCGCTGTCCGCTTCCGGGCTGCCCGAACTCGCCGTGCCCACCGCAGCGGACGGTCTGGGCGGCCTCCTGGCCGACCGCTCCTCGTTCGAGGACTTCGACGTCGAGGCCGCCGCCCGCCGCGGCATGGCCTTCGAACGCCTGGACCAGCTCGCCCTCGAACACCTCCTCGGCGCCCGCTGAGCCGGTGCGCCCGCGAGCCGGGCCGTGACGCACCCACGGCCCGGCCGGCGTCCTGACCGGCCCTCAGGCCCGGTACGGAAGGTCGGCCTCCAGGGTGCCGGCGGGCTGGGCGTGGACGGCTCCCGCCGGGCCGCCGATCCGCAGCTGCCAGGGATGCGGGCTGTCGGTGGACACGCGGAGGCGGTCGCCCGCGCGGCGCACGTGGAAGCGGGCCGTCTCCCCGGTGCCTTCGGTGCGCGGGATCCCGACGGTGCGCTCGGCGCCGTCGGCGAAGGCGTGCACCCGCAGCTCGACTCCGTCCGCCCAGGCGGACACCGGGTGCTGGTCGTCGGCTGCGAACGGGATGACGGAGCCGGGGCGGGCCAGCAGCGGCAGGGTGTGGAAGCCGTGCCGTTCGCGGACCCATCGCGGACCGGTGATGCGGGCCCCGGTCAGGACGTTCGTCCACGTGCCCGGCGGCACGTAGTACTCGACCGTGCCGTCGTCGGTGAAGACGGGGGCGACGAGCAGGTCATCGCCGAGGAGGTACTGCCGGTCCAGGGTGGCGGCGGCGGGGTCGTCGGGGAATTCCAGCACCATCGCCCGCATGACGGGGATCCCGGTGGCGTGCGCCTGCTGGGCGGCGCACTGGAGGTAGGGCGCGAGGCGGTGCTTGAGCAGGGTGAACGCGCGGGTGACCTCGACGGCCTCCTCCCCGTAGTCCCAGGGGACCCGGTAGGACGTGCTGCCGTGCAGGCGGCTGTGCGAGGAGAGGAGCCCGAACTGCACCCAGCGTGTGAAGACGGTGGGGGTCGGGGTGCCCTCGAAGCCACCGATGTCGTGGCTCCAGAAGCCGAAGCCGGACAGGCCGAGGGAGAGCCCGCCGCGCAGTGACTCGGCCATGGCGTTGAAGTGCGACTCGCAGTCCCCGCCCCAGTGCACCGGGTACTGCTGGCCGCCCGCGGTGGCGGAGCGGGCGAAGAGCAGCGCCTCGCCCTCGCCCCGTACCTCGCGGAGCAGCTCGAAGACGGCCCGGTTGTACAGGTGGGTGTAGTAGTTGTGCATCAGCTCCGGGTCGGAGCCGTCGTGCCAGACCACGTCGGTGGGGATGCGCTCGCCGAAGTCGGTCTTGAAGCAGTCGACGCCCTGGTCCAGCAGGGTGCGCAGCTTTCCGGTGTACCAGTCGCGAGCCGCGGGGCGGGTGAAGTCCACCAGTGCCATGCCGGGCTGCCACAGGTCCCACTGCCACACGCTGCCGTCCAGGCGGCGCACCAGGTGGCCCTCGCGCATGCCCTCCTCGAACATGGCCGACTTCTGCGCGATGTACGGGTTGATCCACGCGCTGATCCGCAGTCCCTGCTCCTTGAGCCGCGCGAGCATGCCCGCCGGGTCGGGGAAGGTGTCCGAGTGCCACGCGAAGTCGCACCACTGGTACGCGCGCATCCAGAAGCAGTCGAGGTGGAAGACGCTCAGCGGGATCCCGCGCTCGGCCATGCCGCCGACGAAGCGGTTGACGGTGGCTACGTCGTAGTCGGTGGTGAAGGAAGTGGTCAGCCACAGGCCCAGCGCCCAGGCCGGGGGCAGGGCGGGGCGGCCGGTGAGCGCCGTGTAGCGCTCCAGGACCTGCTTGGGGGTGGGGCCGTGGATGATGAAGTACTCCAGCGACTGGTCCTCGACACTGAACTGCACCTGCCCGACCGACTCGGAGCCCACCTCGTAGCCGACCCTGCCGGGGTGGTTGACGAAGACGCCGTAGCCCCGGTTGGTCAGGTGGAAGGGGATGTTCTTGTAGGCCTGCTCGCTGCTGGTGCCGCCGTCGGCCTGCCAGATGTCCACCACCTGCCCGTTCCTGGTGAACGGCGTGAACCGCTCCCCCAGCCCGTACACCAACTCACCGACACCCAAGGAGAGTTGAGCCAGCATGTGGTGACCGCCGGCGGGGTCGGTCACGAAGCCGGTGCCGCGCTCGCCCACGGCGGTCAGCAACCGCCCGCCGGCGGTGAACTCCAGGCACCACGGCGCGGAGGTGTCCACCCGCAGCGTCAGCTCACCGGTGCTGAGCTCGACCACCGCACCCTCGCGGTGCACCTTTCCGGCGTCCTGCTCCGCGCCGGGCAGCGCGTACCGGGGCCCGCGGCGCACCGAGCCGGCGTGGTGGGTGGTGCGGACCCCGATCACGCCCTCGGCCGGCGACCAGCACTCGACGGTCAGCAGCGGGCTGTTCAGCGTGTCACCTCGCCCGCGTACGTGCCTCACGGGCGCGTAGAGGGTCAGCCGGTGCTCGTCGGCCCGGACCTCCGCGACCTCGGCGGCGTAACGCGCGGTGACGCCGGGGCGCATCAGCCAGTAGCCGTCGGTGAACTTCATCGTGCGGGTTCCTCCGTCCGCGCGCGGTGTGCGGTGATCAGGCCCCGGTACCAGTGGTAGCTGTCCTTGGGCGTGCGGGTCAGGGTGTCGTAGTCGACGTGGACCAGGCCGAAGCGCCGGCCGTAGCCGCGCGCCCACTCGAAGTTGTCCAGCAGGGACCAGACGTAGTAGCCGCGGACGTCCACTCCGGCGGAGATGGCGTCGGCGACGGCGGCGAGGTGGTCCGCGAGGTAGTCGATCCGCGCGGTGTCGTGGACCTGGCCGTCGGGGCCGACCTCGTCGTCCTCGGCGGAGCCGTTCTCGGTGATCCAGATCGGCGGAAGGTGCGCGTAACGGGCGTGGAGCTCGCGGAGCAAGGCGGTGAGCGCGTCCGGGACGACGGGCCAGCCCATGGTGGTGTGCCGGGTGCGGTACGGGTCCCGTTCGCAGACGCCGATGTCCACGGCGGTGCGGAGTTCGGGGTCCTGAGACCGGTGGGGGGCGGCGCCGACGGTGATCGGCCGGTAGAAGTTGATGCCGAGGAAGTCCAGCGGGGCGCCGATCAGTCCGAGGTCGCCCGGCAGCCGCCAGGGGCCGTCGGCGAGGCCGGCCCAGGTCTCGGCCTCGTGCTCGGGGTAGCGTCCGGCGAGGAGCGGCTCGGTCCACACCTCGTTGTGGAGGACCTTGGCACGGCGCAGTGCGGCCCGGTCCTCGGGGAGGGCGGAGGCGAGATGGATGCGCTCGAGGTTGAGGGCGATCCCGGCCTCGCGGGCGCCCGCGGCGCGCAGCGCCCGTACGGCGAGGCCGTGGGCGACCAGCAGGTGGTGTGCGGCCGCCAGCGCTCCGCGGCCCTCCTCGGCACCGGGTGCGTGGCGTCCTTCGGCATAGCCCGCGAAGGCGGAGCAGTACGGCTCGTTGAGGGTGATCCAGCGCTCCACCCGGTCCCCGTAGCGCTCGGCCGCGAGGGCGGCGTACTCGGCGAACGCCTCGGCGGTCCCCCGGGCGCGCCAGCCGCCGCGGTCCTCCAGGGCCTGCGGCAGATCCCAGTGGTAGAGGGTGACGGCGGGGGCCACTCCGGCGGCCAGCAGCTCGTCGATCAGGCGGTCGTAGAAGTCCAGGCCCTTGGGGTTGGCCGGTCCCGTGCCCTGGGGCAGCAGGCGGGGCCAGGCGATCGAGAAGCGGTAGCCGTCGACGCCGAGCCCGCGCAGCAGGGCGACGTCCTCGCGGTAGCGGTGGTAGTGGTCGCACGCCGTGTCACCGGTGGCGCCGCCGAGGGTGCGGCCGGGGGTGTGGCTGTAGGTGTCCCAGATGGACGGGCCGCGGCCGTCCTCGTCGTGGGCGCCCTCGATCTGGTAGGCGGCGGTGGCGGCGCCGAAGCGGAATCCGGCGGGCAGTTCCGGGAAGGCCGGGGTGCTCACGGGCGGTACCTCATGGGTCTCCTGGGGTGGGGTGCGGGCTCGGCCGGGGCCCGGCGGTGCAACGCCGGTCAGGACTCCGGTGCCAGGCCGCGCTCGTGCAGCCAGGCCAGTTGGACGGGCGGGTTGGAGCCGTAGCCGCCACCGTGGTCGCCGAACGGCCACACGGTCATGGTGCGGTCCTCGCCCGTGTAGTGGTTGAAGGCGGCGTAGACCGTGGAGGGCGGGCATACGGGGTCCATCAGGCCCACGCTGAACAGCGCCGGGGCGGTGGCCCGTCGGGCGAAGTGGACGCCGTCGAAGTGGTCGAGGGTGGCGAAGGCCGGGTCGACGCGGTGGCGGCTGTGCCAGCGCAGGTACTTGGCGATCTCCTGGTACGGGCCTTCGCCGCAGATCGCGGTGGCGCGGCGGAAGTGGCACAGGAACGGGACGTCCGGCATCGCCGCCGCCACCCGGTCCCCGGCGAGACCGGCGACGGCGAGCGCCAGGCCGCCGCCCTGGCTGCCGCCGGCCACCACGACCCGGCGGCGGTCGAGTCCGGGCAGCTCGGCGACGGCGTCCACGGCTCGCACGCAGTCGGTGACCAGTCGCCGGTAGTAGTAGGTGTCGGGCGAGTCGATGCCGCGGGTCATGAAGCCCTCCGCCCACTGCGTGCCGTCGCCCACGCCCCGGTCCGGGGTGTCGTGGCCCTGGCCGCGGGTGTGGACGACGAGTTGGGCGTATCCGGCGGCGGACCAGAACAGGTGGTCGGTGGGCAGTCCCCGGCCGCCGCTGTAGCCGATGTACGTGACGACGACCGGCAGCGGTCCGGCCGCGTCGCGCGGGCGCAGCAGCCAGGCGGCCACCGGCTCGCCGTTCCAGCCGGGGAAGCGCACGTCGTCGACGTCCACGGTGCGCAGCAGGTGCTGGGGCGTGACCCGTACGGCCTTGACCGTCCCGGCGTGGGACCGGGCTTCGTCGAGGGTCCGCTGCCAGAAGGCGTCGAAGTCCGCCGGGCCGGGCAACTGTGGGCGGTAGCCGATGAGGACGTGTATGCCGAAGTCGGTGAGCGGCATGGCGTATTCCTCCGGTGGGAGAGGTGGCGAGGGGTGACGGTGCGGGGAGGGGTGGCGGCCCGCCCCCCGACGGGCCGCCGGTCTCACCGGGGCGGGGTCTCAGCCGGTCCCGCCGGACGTGGTGGACGTGGTGGACGTGGTGAACCGGAAGGCGGCCAGACGGAACCCGCCGTGCAGGGTCAGGTGCAGGTCGTGGATGCCGTCCAGCGGGCCGGCGGCGAGCTCGGCGGCGATGGTGGTCCACCTGTAGCGGTCGCCGGTGACCGGTACGCCGATCTCCGCGAGCAGCCGGTCACCTGCCCGGAGCTCCAGCTTCGCCTCGACGCAGCCCGCTTTTTCGAGGGCGGTCTCGGCCTCCACCCGGACCGCCCCGGAGAGGTCCGCGTCGCGGAAGAGGAGCGTCGCGGGCCGCTCCGGATCGGCCGGAGTGACGGCGTCGCCGCTGGTGCGGGTGGCGTCGACGAGGGTGGTGTCCGCGTGGTCGTCGAAGTCGGCGGTCAGGGTGCGTCGGTCGACGACCACGCGGGGAGCGGGGGCCGTCCCGGTCACGGCCAGCGGTGCGGTGAGGACGGGGTGTTCGGCGGAGCGGCCGGCGGTGATCTCGTATCCGCCCGGGTCGACGGTGAAGGCGCCGGTGGCGGTGTCCCAGTGGGCGAACCGGTCGGCGGGGAGCGAGAACGTCAGTTCCCGGCTCTCGCCCGGCTCCAGGCGGACCTTTCGGAAATCGGCGAGGCGCCGCCGGGGGGCCTCGTAGCGGGCGTCCAGCGCCCGGACGTAGAGCTGGACCACCTCGCTGCCGGTCCGCCGGCCGGTGTTGGCCAGGGTGACCGTGACGTCGACCGAGCCGTTCCGTCCGATCACCGGCTGCGACAGGCGCAGGTCGCGGTAGGCGAAGTCGGTGTAGGACAGCCCGTGGCCGAAGGGGTAGAGGGGTGCGGCCCGGTGGTACTGGTAGGTCCAGCCGGCCTTGATGATGTCGTAGTCGAGCCGAGCCGGCAGCGGGTCGTCGCCCCGGTACCAGGTCTGCGGCAGGCGGCCGGCGGGCTCGGCCTCGCCGAGCAGCACGTCGGCGAGCGCGTGGCCGGTCTCCTGCCCGCCGTGGGAGGTCCACACCACGGCGGGCAGGTGCGCGTCGGCCCAGTCGACGGCGTACGGGTAGCTGCTCATCAGGACCAGGGCCGTCTCGGGGCGGACCGCCGCGACGGTGCGCAGCAGCTCCTGCTGTGCCGGGGGCAGGTCGAGGTCCGTGCGGTCCTCGGCCTCGCGTCCGTTGATCATCGGGTGGTTGCCGAGCACGACGACCGCCGCGTCGGCCGCTGCGGCGGCGGCCCGCGCCTCGGCCGCGCCGTCGCGCAGGAGTTCGCGCTGCCAGTGTTCGGCGACGTCCGCGGTCAGGGCGGTGACCGTCACCCCGCCGCCGGTCGGGTCCACGACGGCGTAGCGTCCGGTGAGCACCGAGCGCAGCAGCACGGTGCCGTCGGCGGCCGGCTCCAGGCGGAAGGTCTCGTGGATCTCCCAGCTCTTGAGCACCTCCTGGTCCGCCGCCAGTGAGGCGTCGTCCTTGAGGCTCAGGTAGCGGCCGGTGTCGGCGGCGCGCAGGGTCAGGGTTCCCCGGCCCCAGTCGGCGACGTCGAACGCGGTCTTGCCCAGTGGTTCGCCGGTGGTGCGCGAGCGCAGCACGATCCGGTCGGAGCCCTCCGCGCGGACCACCTCGCCGCCGTGTGCGGCGAGCGCCGCGGCGAGTCCGGTGGCGACGCTGACCTGGTAGGGCATGGTGCCGCTGTACCAGTCCTCGCACAGGGTGTCGGCGAGCGGGCCTATGACGGCGATCCGCGGTGTCCGCGCCGGTTCGAGGGGCAGCAGGCCGTCGTTCTTGAGCAGCACCACCGACTCGGTCGCGGCGCGCCGCGCCAGGGCGCGGTGTTCCGGGCAGTCGATCACCTCGGGGCCGATGCCGGCGTACGGATCCAGCTCGGGGTCGAACTCGCCGAGCCTGAAGCGCAGTTCCAGCTGGCGGCGCACGGCGCGGTTCACGTCGGTCTCGTCGATCAGGCCGCGTTCCAGGGCCTCGCGCAGTCGGCCGACCGGTGTCGCGCTGTCCTCGCCGTGGTCGGTGAAGCTGTCGATGCCTGCCTTCAGCGCCGCCGCGTGGGACTCGGCGTGGTCGTCGAAGTACTCCTCCAGATCCACCAGGTTGGACGGGGCTTCGGCGTCGCTCACCACGAACAGCTCGTGGCCGGTCGGCTCCGCCCAGCGGCGCAGTTCGGCGTCGATGAGCGGGGTCACGTGGCAGGGGCGGCCGTTGACGAGGTTGTAGCCGGCCATGGCGCCGGTCGCGGCGCCGGATGCGACGGCGGGGCGGAAGGCGGCCAGGTCGTACTCGTGCAGGACGCGGGGGCGCAGCCCGGAGGAGGTGGTGCAGCGGTCGTCCTCGTTGTTGTAGGCGAGGAAGTGCTTGAGCACCGGGGCCGCCCGCAGGTACGTCGGGTGGTCGCCGGCGAGCCCCCTGCAGAAGGCCTCGCCGATCCGGCCGGTGTGTGCGGGGTCCTCGGAGTAGCCCTCCTCGTTGCGGCCCCAGCGCGGGTCGCACAGCAGGTTCAGCACGGGCGCCCAGGCCTGGAGGCTGGGGGCGCCGCTGCCGGTCGCGGGCGGACGGTGGTGGCGGAAGGCGCGCAGTTCGACGGAGACGGCCTCGGCGACCCGGCGCACCAGCTCCTCGTCCCAGGTGGCGCCGAGGCCCACGGCCTGTGGGAAGACCGTCGCCTCGCCGAGCCAGGAGACGCCGTGCAGGGCCTCGCTGCCGGTGCGGAAGGGGGCGAGGCCGAGGCGGGGGATCGCCGGCGCGTACTGGTGCAGCATCGCGAGCCGTTCGTCGAGCGTGAGCCGTTCGAGCAGGTCGTCGACTCGCTTGCGCAGCGGTAGTGCGGGATCACGGAAAGGGGGCGGACCGGCTGCGATCGCGGACAGGGAACTCAACGTGGGCAACCCCTCGGCAGGCGGGACGCTATGACCATTCGTCGAATCGCTTCGACGCTGACAGGAAGCAGCCGAGCTGTCAATTACCCATACTACAGCGCGATGTGGATTTGTTCAGGCTCTTGCCTAACTACTGACGCATCGTTAGCCTCGCCGCGACATCCAAGCGCTTCGACCCTTCGATGGGGAAGGCCGTCCACCATGAGAACCGAGTTGAACCGCAGAGCCCTCATGAGCGCCGCCGCCTCGATCGCGGGGGTCGCCGCGATGACGCCGCTGGTGTGCGCCTGCGGCGGAGGCTCCCCGAAGCGGACCGACGCGAACAGCAAGGACGGCCTCCAGGCCGCGCTGCCGGCCCACACGTCCCACACCTCCCTGACGGCGGACATACCGTCCGTCCGGGGCGGCGCCGATGTCGCAACGGATCCCGCCTTCCTCTCCTGCCCCGCATCCCCGGCCGCCACCGTCCCCGGCGTCCCGGGCAAGGGCGGCAGCTATACGGCGGTCACCCCGCTGTGGGGCACCGTCCCGCCGCCCGGCAACACCTTCTACCAGGCCATGAACAAGGCACTGGGCGTCGAGCTCACCGTGAAGCCGGCGGACGGGACCCACTACAACACCATTGTCCCGACCATGACCGCAGCCAAGAAGCTGCCCGACTGGATCCAGCTGCCGAGCTGGTGGAACCCCAACGTCAACCTCGGGGGGCTGACCGGCACCCAGCTCGCGGACCTGACGCCGTACCTGTCCGGCGACAAGGTCAAGGAGTACCCCAACCTGGCCGCGATATCCCCCGGCGCGTGGCAGGTCGGCGTGTGGGGCGACAAGCTGTACGGCATCCCGTGCCTCTCCGGCAATTTCGTCGTCTCCGGCGTCACCTACTACCGTCGGGACATCCTGGAACCGCGCGGGATCGACGCCGGCCAGGTCAAGTCCGCCGACGACCTGATGAGCCTCGGCAAGGAGCTGACCGACGCCAAGCGCGGCGTCTGGGCCTTCGGCGACGTGTGGACGTAGCTCGTCCTGGCCCCGGCCCTGTTCCTGCTCGCCGACGCGGGCGCCGCGAACCTGCGCCCTCGACGATGTCGCCTTCACCATGGCCAACGCCCTCCTCGGCCGCATCCACCTCTCCGGGCTCCTCACCGCGGGACGACCCCGGGATCGCGCTGGCCCTGCGCACCCCCCGCGACCGGCTACCTCACGGTCTGGCGCCGCCCCGGAGCGGAGGCCGCCACGGTCCTGCGCCTCCCCCACCTGCTCGGCACCGACATCCGTGCCGACGTGCTCTACCCGGCCGCCACACGGGCCGGCTCCGTCTGGCATCCGGACACGGCCGAACTCACCGTGACCCTGCCGACGGCACCCTCCGCCGTCCTCTTCCGCCTCACCAGCCTTCGTACACACAGGAGTTGACGAGGCGAAGCCCGACCGGCCGGCGGCGGTCCCCCACGACAACGCAGAACGAGAGGAACCGATTCAGTGCCAGACCAGCAGGCGGCGGACAACACCGTCGCCAACCCCGTCATCCCCGGATTCCACCCCGACCCCAGCGTCTGCCGCGTCGGCGACGACTACTACCTCGTCTGCTCCAGCTTCGAGTACTTCCCCGGCATACCCGTCTTCCACAGCCGCGACCTGGTGCACTGGACGCAGATCGGCAACGCCCTGGACCGGCCGGGCCAGCTGCGCCTGCCGCGCGACATGCCCTCCTCCGCCGGGATCTACGCCCCCACGCTGCGCCACCACGACGGCCGCTTCTGGCTGATCGTCACCAACGTCAGCGACGGCGGCAACATGCTCTTCACGGCCACCGACCCGGCCGGCCCGTGGTCCGACCCGGTCCGGCTCCCGGGGGTGCCCGGCATCGACCCGGACCTCGCCTGGGACGAGGACGGCACCTGCTGGTGCACCGTCGCCGGAATCTCCCAGGTCCGCCTCGACCCCCACACCGGCGAGACCCTGGGCGAGCCGGAGCGGACCTGGTCCGGCACGGGCGGCCAGCACCCGGAGGCTCCGCACCTGTACCGGATCGGCGACTACTGGTACCTGCTGATCGCCGAGGGCGGCACCGAGCGGGGCCACTGCGTGTCCATCGCCCGCGGCCGCACGCCCACCGGCCCCTTCGAGCCGTGCCCGGCCAACCCGATCCTGTCCCACCGCAGCACCGGCCACCCCATCCAGAGCACCGGCCACGCCGACCTGGTGCAGGCACCCGACGGCTCGTGGCGGATGGTGCTGCTCGGCACGCGACCGCGCGGCGGCACCCCCGGCTGGCACGTGCTCGGCCGTGAGACCTTCCTCGCTCCGGTGGACTGGGTGGACGGCTGGCCGGTCGTCGGCGCGCTCGACACCGCATCGCCCGCACCCGCCTGGCCGCTGCACCCCGGGCCCGCCGAGCCGGTCCGGGACGACTTCGAACACGCCGAGCTGCATCCCCGCTGGATCTCGCTGCGCGAGCGCCCCGCCCACCTGTGCACCACCACGGAGCGCTCGGGCTGGCTGACCCTCCGCGCCGCCGGCGGGTCCCTCGACGAGACCGACGCGGTGTTCGCCGGCCGCCGCCAGCAGCACCCCTCCTGCCGGGTGCGCACGCTGGTCGACCCCGCCGAGGGGCGCGGCGGCCTGGCCGTCCGCCTGGACGAGCTGCACCACTACGAGATCGAGGCGGCCGCCGGCGAGGTGACGCTGTACGCCCGCATCGGGCCGCTGCGCACCGGGGTGGCGTCCCGGCCGGTACCCGCAGGACCGGTGGTGCTGGGCCTCGCCGTCGCCCCGCGGCCCCCGCAGGACGCCCGGACCGGACCCGACGACCTCTCCTTCGGCATCGAGGAGCCGGACGGCACGTTCACCGTGCTCGGCACGCTCGACGGCCGGTACCTGTCGACCGAGGTGGCGGGCGGCTTCACCGGCCGGGTGATCGGCATGTACGCCGCGGCCGGCACCGTCCGCTTCGACTGGTTCGACTACGAGCCGCAACCGGCCGCATGACCCCCGTCCGCATCCGCACCACCCGCACGCACGAGAGGGACGACACGTGAAAGCAGAGGACATACGGCACTAGGCACACGGGCGCGTCCGGAACCCCGGACGCCTGGCCGCCCTGCTGCTGGCGCTGGCCGTCACGCTGGGGCTGTCCGCAGGCACCACGTTCGCCGCGCCCGACGACCACGGGCGACCGCCGTGGCCGACCGTCCGGGTTCCGGACAACCCCATGGACGCCGTCGCGCAGAAGCACCTGGACGACACCTTCGACAACATCCGCACCACCTTCGTCGCCCGGGGCATCCCGGTCTACATCGGTGAGTACGGCCTGCTCGAGTGGCCCAATCACTTCCACCCCTCCCGCGTCGAGCGGGGCGAGGCCCTGAAGTACCACGAGCACCTCGGCCACAAGGCGCGCGCCGCCGGTGTCACCACCGCGCTGTGGGACCCGTTCGGCTACCTGGACCGTGACACCCTCCAGTGGCGCGACCAGGCCCTGTTCGACTGGATCAAGTCGAGCTGGACCACCCGCTCGGGCACCGCCTCCTTCGACAAGGTGTCCGTGCCGAAGTCCGGTGCGATCACCGCCAAATCGCTGACCCTGAACCTGAACGGCATCAGCTTCCTGGGGCTGTGGCAGGGCAGCACCAAGCTGGTCCCGGGGCGGGACTACACCGTGTCCGGCACCAAGCTCACGCTCACCGCCAAGGCGCTGACCCGGCTGGTCGGCAACCGCGCCTACGGCGTCAATTCCACGCTCACGGCCCGGTTCACCAGGGGGCTGCCCAGGCACATCGACATCGTCACCCAGGACAAGCCGGTACTGGCGAACGCCACCGGTACCACCGCGTCGTTCACCGTCCCCACCCCGTACCGGGGTGACGACCTGGCGGCCATGCACTCCACCTACGCCGACGGCACCAACGCCGGCCCGCTGTACTGGAACACACCGCCACCTACCGCGTCACGAAGTCCGGCACCACGGTGACCGGCACCGCCGGCTGACCTCGGCCATCCGCTCCCCGGCCGCCGGATCCGGATCCCGGCGGCCGGTTCGACCCGGACTGGCCGGAGCCCAGCGGCTCGGGGCCGGCCGGCCGGGCCGGCGGCGCCCGGGTCCCGGCGTTCACCGCTCGGCGGAGAAGCGGTACACCGTGGTCGAGCGGTACTCCTGACCGGGGCGCAGGAGGGTGGAGGGGTACTCGGGCCGGTGGGGTGAGTCCGGGAAGTGCTGGGTCTCCAGCGCGATGCCCGCGTACGCGACGTAGGGGCGGCGGGAGCGGCCGGTCAGCGAGCCGTCGAAGTGGTTTCCGGTGTAGACCTGGAGCCCCGGCTCCGTCGTCAGGCATTCGACGTGCCGGCCGCTGGCCGGGTGGCTCAGGACGGCTGCCCGCCTGAGCCCGGTGCCGTCGAGCACCCAGTTGTGGTCGAAGCCGTCCCCGGCCCGGCGGATCTGCGGGTGTTCGCCGCTGATGCGGGCCCCGATGGTGCGGGCCTCGCGGAGGTCGAAGGGTGTGCCGGTGACGGGCTCGGTGGGACCGAGCGGGATCAGCTCCCCGTCGACGGGGGTGTAGCGGGCGGCTTCGACCCGCAGCAGGTGGTCGAGTACCGTCCCGCAGCCCTCGCCCGCCAGGTTGAGGTACATGTGGTTGGTGAGATTGACGACCGTCGGGGCGTCCGCGGTCGCCAGGTAGGTGAGGGAGAGTTCGCCGTCGGGGTCGAGCAGGTAGGTCACCTCGGCCATCAGGGCGCCGGGGAACCCCTGATCGCCGTCGGGGCTGTGGAGGCGGAGGCGGACACCGGCCCGCCTGCCGACGCGGACCGGCACGCCGTCCCAGAGGCGGGTGGCGAAGCCGTCCGGTCCGCCGTGCAGGGTGTGGCCGTCCGGCTGGGTGGCCAGCCGGTGCGTCGTGCCGTCGAGGGGCAGTGTTCCGCCGGCGATTCGATTGGCGTAGCGGCCGACCGTCGCGCCGAAGAAGGCGCCTGCCCCGAGCAGGTCCCCGGCGCTCTCGCCGCCCAGGACGACGTTGGCCCGCCGCCCGTCCCGGTCCGGCGCGTGCAGGGCCTGCAGGCGGGCGCCCAGGTTGAGGACCTCCGCCGTCACGCGATCCGGGGAACCGAACGTCCAGCGGGTGATGCGCCGCCCGTCCGGGAGCTCCGTTGCGGTCTCCTGGGTCACCGTGAGTTCGCCGTGGGATACGAGACCGTGGTTCGACACGCGACCACTCCGTTCGACACTGGGGGAAAGGGCGACGCCCGCCGTCCGGGCGGGCGTCGTCGGTTCGGGATGGGGCGGGATGGGGCGGGACGGGACGGGACGGTCGAGGTCACATTCCCTGGGCCAGGCGGTGGTAGGCCTGGTTCCAGCGCAGTTCCTTGGTGAACCGGCGGATGGAGGTGTCGGCGTCGATCACCAGGAGTTCCACGCCGAGCATCTCGGCGAGGTCGTCGAGCTCCTCGGCGCCGATCGCGCTGGAGAGCACGGTGTGGTGCGGCGCACCGGCCGTCAGCCAGGCCTCGGTCGAGGTCCGCAGGTTCGGGCGCGGCTTCCAGACGGCGCGGGCGACGGGCAGGCTGGGCAGCGGCTCGGGCGGTTCGACCACGTCGACCTCGTTGGCGACCAGCCGGAAGCGGTCGCCCATGTCGGCCAGGCCGACCACCACCGCCGGGCCGGGTTCGGCGTCGAAGACCAGTCGGACCGGGTCCTCACGCCCGCCGATGCCGAGCGGGTGGATCTCGCAGGCGGGGGTGGCGGCCGCGATGCTCGGGCACACCTCCAGCATGTGCGCGCCGAGGATCAGCTCGTGGCCGGGCTGCAGGTGGTAGGTGTAGTCCTCCATGAAGGAGGTGCCGCCGCCCAGGCCGGTCGCGGCCGCCTTGAGGGTGCGCAGCAGGGCGGAGGTCTTCCAGTCCCCCTCGCCGCCGAAGCCGTATCCGTCGGCCATCAGCCGCTGGACCGCCAGACCGGGCAGCTGGCGCAGCCCGCCGAGGTCCTCGAAGTTGGTGGTGAAGGCGTTGAACCCGCCCCGCTCCAGGAAACCGCGCAGGCCGAGCTCGATCCGCGCCGCATAGCGCAGGGACGGATGGCGCTCCGCGCCCGCCCGCAGCTCGGGCGCGAGGCGGTAGACGTCCTCGTACTCCTTGACCAGCGCGGTGACCTCGGTGTCGGCGGCGGCGTCCACGGCGGTGACGAGGTCGTTGACTCCATAGGTGTTGACGGATACCCCGAAGCGGAGTTGGGCCTCGACCTTGTCGCCCTCGGTGACGGCGACGTCGCGCATGTTGTCGCCGAACCGGGCCAGCCTGAGGCTGCGCAGTTCGGCGCGGCCGGCGGCGGCGCGGGTCCAGGAGGCGATCCGTTCGACCACGGCCGGGTCGGTGACGTGTCCGGCGACGGTCTTGCGGGGGACGCCGAGACGGGACTGGATGTAACCGAACTCGCGGTCGCCGTGGGCGGCCTGGTTCAGGTTCATGAAGTCCATGTCGATGGAGTGCCAGGGCAGGTCGATGTTGGCCTGGGTGTGCAGATGGAGCAGGGGCTTCTGCAGGGCGTCCAGGCCGGCGATCCACATCTTGGCCGGGGAGAAGGTGTGCATCCAGGCGATCAGGCCGATGCAGCGGTCGTCGGAGTTGGCCTCCAGGCAGACGCGGCGGATCGCGTCCGCGTCCGTGAGCACCGGCTTCCAGACCACCGTGGCCGGAACGGGGCCGGCCGCGTCGATCGTCTCGGCGATCTGCCGCGACTGGCCCGCGACCTGGCGCAGTGTCTCCTCGCCGTACAAGCCCTGACTTCCCGTCAGGAACCAGATGTCACGTCCTGCGAGCGGCGTGGTCATTCGGTGACTCCTTGCCGGTCCACGGGCTTTTGGCCGTAGACGTTCTGGTAGCGGTGGTTGAGGCTGTCGATGTCCGCCTGGGCGATCGGCAGCGGTTCGCCGAGCTGGCGGGAGATGTGGACGGAGCGGGCCACGTCCTCGCACATCACGGCCGCCTTGACGGCGGCCCTGGCGTCCTTGCCGATGGTGAACACACCGTGGTTCTGCATCAGGACGGCGGGCGAGCGGTGGCCCTTGAGGGTGTCCACGATGCCCCGGCCGATCGAGTCGTCGCCGATCAGCGCGAACGGGCCCACCGGGATCTCCGCGCCGAACTCGTCGGCCATGGCGGTCAGGACGCAGGGCACGGCCTCGCCGCGGGCCGCCCAGGCGCAGGCGTAGGTCGAGTGGGTGTGCACCACTCCCCCGACGTCGGGCAGGTGGCGGTAGACGTAGGCGTGTGCGGCGGTGTCGGAGGAGGGCGAGTGCTCGCCTTCGACGACGTTCCCGTCGAGGTCGCAGAGGATCATGTTCCGGGGCGACAGCTCGTCGTACGAGACGCCGCTCGGCTTGATCACCAGCAGGTCCTCGCCGGGGACGCGGGCGGAGACGTTGCCCGCCGTCCAGACCACCAGGCCGTAGCGGACGAGTTCCTGGTGCAGGTCGCTGACCTGGCGGCGGACCAGGTCGATGGTCGCGTTCACAATGCCTCGCTCGGGTCGCTCGGGTCGCTCGGGTCGCTCGGGTCGGTCGGGGCCGTGGCGGTCGGGGTGCCAGGGGTGGCAGGCGCGGTCAGGGCGGCGTTGCGGATGCGGCGCAGCCGGTGGAGCAGCTTGTCGGCACCGGTGCCGAAGTGGTCGTGCAGGGCGCGGTATTCGCCGTACAGCGCGTCGTAGGCGTCGGCCCGGCCGGGGTCGGGCCGGTACGCCCCCTGGCGCACCCGGCCCATGGCCGCCGCCGCGGAGCGCACGTCCGGATGGGCCCCGGCGGCGACGGCGGCGTGTATCGCCGAGCCGAGGGCCGGGCCCTGCTCCGAGTCGGCGAGCGAGACGGGACGGCGCAGTACGTCGGCGTAGATCTGCATCAACAGGGCGTTCCTCTTCAGGCCGCCCGTGACGATGAACTCGGTGACGGGCACGCCGCCCTGCTCCAGGGCCTCGACGATGACGCGCGTGCCGAAGGCGGTGGCCTCCAGCAGGGCGCGGTAGACCTCCTCGGGGCGCGTGGCGAGGGTGAGGCCGGCGATCACACCGGAGAGGTGGTGGTCGACCAGGACGGAGCGGTTGCCGTTCATCCAGTCGAGCGCCACGAGGCCGTGCCCGCCGACGGGTTCGGCGGCGGCCTTGCGGCTGAGGAGCTCGTGGAGGTCCTCACCGGCCTCCTCGGCCTCGGCGAGGTAGTCGGCCGGGAGTCCTTGGCTCAGCCACCAGGCGAAGATGTCGCCGACGGCGCTCTGGCCGGCCTCGTAGCCGTAGGAGCCGGCGACGATGCCGTCCTCGACCACGCCGCAGATGCCCGGGACCTCGGCGAGGGTGGCGCCGTTGACGACGTGGCAGGTGGAGGTGCCCATGATGGCGAGGAGTTGGCCGTTCTCCACGGCCCGGGCGGCCGGCGCTGCCACGTGCGCGTCGACGTTGCCGGCGGCCACCGCGATACCGGCGGGCAGACCGGTCCACTCCGCCGCCAGCCCACTGAGCGAGCCGACCCGGGAGCCGAGCGGGGCGAGCGGGTGCTCCAGCCGGGTGCGGGCGAAGTCGGCGAACCCGGGGTGCAGGGCTGCGAGGTACTCCTCGCTCGGGTATCCGCCGTCCTGGAAGATGCCCTTGTATCCGGCGGTGCAGGTGTTGCGGCTCTCGGCGCCGGTGAGCTGCCAGACGATCCAGTCGGCGGCCTCGATCCACCGCGCGCACGCGGCGTAGACGGCCGGGTCCTCCTCCAGGACCTGGAGCGCCTTGGCGTACTGCCACTCGGCGGAGATCCTTCCGCCGTAGCGGGAGATCCACTTCTCGCCGCGGGCGTGGGCGAGGGCGTTGATGCGGTCGGCCTGGCCCTGGGCCGCGTGGTGCTTCCAGAGCTTGGGCCAGGCGTGCGGGTGAGCGGCCCACTCGGTGGTTTCGGAGAGCGGGGTGCCGTCGGCGAGGACCGGCAGCACGGTGCAGGCGGTGAAGTCGGTGGCGACGCCGATGACATGGGCCGGATCGACGCCGGAGACGGCGAGCGCGGCGGGCACGGCGGTGCGCAGCACCTCACGCCAGTCCTCGGGGTGCTGCAGGGCCCAGTCGGGCGGGAGCGGACGGCCGGTGCCGGGCAGGGTGCGCTCGATGACGGCGTGCGCGTACTCGTGGACGGCGGTTCCGAGCTCCTCCCCGTCATGCACGCGGACCACCACGGCACGGCCGGAGAGGGTGCCGAAGTCGACACCGACGACGTAGCTGTCCGAGCCCCGGACGGCAGGGATCACGGTCACTTCTTCATCCTTCGCACGGGAGGCCGGCGTGTGGTTGCCTGCCGCCGGTGCGGTCCTCATCGGGGGGCGGGCGGGCGCACTGGCGGCAGGCTCTGTTCCGCCGGCAGACGGACGGACCCGAGCGGAGGGTGTCAGCGCTCGGCCGGCGGCGTTGGGGGTGCGTCTCTGTGGACACCCTCCCAGATTGTTAGCGTTAACATTCTGGGTGTCAAGGGAACGGCGGAGCGGCCCCCCGGACGAGTTCGGCCGGTGCGCCGGAGCAGCGGGCCGCCCGGGCCCTTCAGCCCCGGCCGCGGCAGCCGCTCAACGGCGGGCGGCGGGGCCCACGCTGCGGCGCAGCACCATCTCGGGCGAGATCCGCATGCGCGTGCGGGTGTGCCCGAGTCCTTCCAACTCCTCGACGAGCAGTTCCAGGGCCCGGCGGCCGAGCTCGCCGAAGTCCTGCCGAACGGTGGTCAGCGGCGGGGTGAAGTACGCGGCCTCGGGGATGTCGTCGAAGCCGACCACGCTGATGTCGCCCGGAATCGACCGGCCGGCCTCGTGCAGGGCGCGCAGCAGGCCGAGGGCCATGTGGTCGTTGGCGCAGAAGACGGCGGTGACGTCGTCGAGCCCGGCGATCCGCAGGCCCGCCTGGTAGCCGGAGCGGGCGCTCCAGTCCCCCCGCTCGACGTGCGGCACGGGCGCTCCGGCCGCCTCCAGCGTGCCGCGCCAGCCCTTCTCGCGGTCCTGGCTCTCCAGCCAGCTGGACGGGCCGGCCAGGTGGTGCACGGTGCGGTGGCCCAGGTCGAGCAGGTGTCCGGTGGCCGCTTCGGCGCCGGAGCGGTTGTCCACCGAGACCATGGGAACCCGCGACTGGCTGCCCGATCCGACCGCGACGACCGGTACGGAGCTGGAGAGCGTGGCCACCGCGCTGACGGCGGAGATCTGCGGCGCGATCACGACGACGCCTTCCACGCCCTGGTCGCGCAGCCGGTCGACGGCCTCCTGGACCGAGCGGCCGTCCAGGGAGCGCAGGCTGGTCACGCTGACGAAGTAGCCCGCACTGCGCGCGGCCTGCTCGATGCCGTCCAGCATCGACGCGGGACCGTAGAGGGTCGAGTCGAAGCTGACCACGCCGAGGGTCTGGGAACGGCGGGTGACCAGGGCGCGGGCCGCGGAGTTGGGCCGGTAGTCCAGCTCCCGGATGGCGGCGAGCACCCGGTCCCGGGTGCCGGGCCGGACGTGCGGCGCGCCGTTGAGCACGCGGGACACCGTCTGGTGGGACACGCCGGCCAATTTCGCGACGTCCGCCATCACGGGGTGGCGCTGCTCGGTCCCGGTGCTGTCGGTTCCCACTCGCACTTCCCTCCTCGACTGCGGACCACGGTACGCGACCGGCTGCGGACCGCCCCGCCGCCCGGGATCGGTCCGGCGGCCCGTCTTCCCACCAGCCTTCCAGGCCTCCCGCGGCGACGGCAACAGGGGTGTCGGCGGTCGCCGGCGCACCCGAAGGGCGCCCCGGCAGGGGGCGGAGCACCTGCGCCGTTGGTGACCCAACGGTGATCCGGCGACCCTTGACGGCACTCTTGTGAGCGTTAACACTCTGGTAACACCAGGCCGGAGCGGCCGCAGCACCGACGTCCCACGACGCGCGTGACCGCTCCCGGCCGGTCCCGCTCGACCGCTCCCGGTCGCCCAACCGGGTCGCACTGTGCCGGTCGCGGAACATCACTGGAGGAACTGTGCGGAAGCTTTCAGCCGGCCTCGTCACGGTGGGCCTGACCCTGTCGCTGGCAGCCTGCGGCCAGAGCACCAGCGGAGCCGGCGGCGGCGCGGCCGACGGGGACGCCAAGGGCGGGCTCATCGGCATCGCGATGCCCACCAAGTCGTCGGAGCGCTGGATCAACGACGGCAACAACATGGTCAAGGAGTTCCGGGCCAAGGGCTACAAGACCGACCTCCAGTACGGCGACAACGTCGTGGAGAACCAGGTGTCCCAGGTGGAGAACATGATCACCAAGGGTGCCAAGCTCCTGGTGATCGCCGCCATCGACGGCTCCTCGCTCACCAACGTGCTGCAGAAGGCCGCCGACGCGCACATCCCCGTCATCTCCTACGACCGGCTGATCCGCGGCACCGGGAACGTCGACTACTACGCGACCTTCGACAACTACAAGGTCGGCGTCCTCCAGGGCAGTTACATCGTCGACAAGCTCGGCCTCAAGGACGGCAAGGGCCCGTTCAACATCGAGCTGTTCGCCGGCTCGCCGGACGACAACAACTCCACGTTCTTCTTCAACGGTGCGATGAGCGTCCTGAGCCCGTACGTCGACAACAAGAAGCTGGTCGTGCAGAGCGGCCAGACCTCCTTGAACCAGATCGCCACGCTGCGCTGGGACGGCGGTCTGGCCCAGTCCCGGATGGACAACCTGCTGAGCAAGTCGTACACCGCCGCCCGCGTCGACGCCGTGCTCTCGCCGTACGACGGCATCTCGATCGGCATCATCTCCTCGCTCAAGGGCCTCGGGTACGGCACCGGCCGGCCGCTGCCCGTCGTCACGGGCCAGGACGCCGAACTGGCCTCGGTGAAGTCGATCATCGCGGGCGAGCAGACCCAGACCGTCTACAAGGACACCCGCCAGCTGGCCAAGGTCACCGTCCAGATGGGCGACGCGCTGCTGACCGGCGGCAAGCCCGAGGTCAACGACACCACCCAGTACGACAACGGCGTGAAGGTCGTCCCGACCCACATGCTCCAGCCGGTCAGCGTCGACAAGGACAACTACCAGAAGGTCCTGGTGGACAGCGGCCAGTACACCGCGGACCAGCTCAAGTAGCCGCCGGGCCCGTCCCCGGGCCCGGAGCCGAACCGGCGGTGCGATGCCGGGGGTGATCACCCGCGCACCGCACCGCCCCGAACGATACGGATGCACAGCCATGGCCGGACCCGTTCTCGAAATGCGGTCGATCAGCAAGTCGTTCCCCGGTGTGAAGGCGCTCTCCGAGGTCAATCTGAGCGTCGCCGCCGGTGAGGTCCACGCCGTCTGCGGTGAGAACGGCGCCGGCAAGTCCACCCTGATGAAAGTGCTCAGCGGGGTCCACCCGCACGGCAGCTACGAGGGCGAGATCCGCTTCGAGGGCGCCCCCTGCCGGTTCCGGGACATCCGGGCCAGCGAGCAGCACGGGATCGTGATCATCCACCAGGAACTCGCGCTGGTGCCGTACCTCTCCATCGCCGAGAACATCTTCCTCGGCAACGAGCACGCCACCCGGGGCGTCATCAGCTGGCACCGGACGATGACCCACGCCGCCGAACTGATCCGCCAGGTCGGACTCGACGAGAGCCCGCACACCAGGATCGCCGACCTGGGCGTGGGCAAGCAGCAGTTGGTGGAGATCGCCAAGGCGCTCGCCAAGAGGGTCAAGCTGCTGATCCTGGACGAGCCGACGGCCGCCCTGAACGACGAGGACAGCCGCAAGCTGCTCGACCTGATCCTCGAGCTCAAGGCGCAGGGGATCTCCTGCATCCTCATCTCGCACAAGCTGAACGAGATCGCCCGGGTCGCCGACTCCGTCACCATCCTGCGCGACGGACGGACCATCGAGACCCTCATGATCGGTTCCGAGGGCATTTCCGAGGAGCGGATCATCCGCGGCATGGTCGGCCGCGACCTGGAGCACCGCTACCCCGAGCGCACCCGGGAGATCGGGGAGGTCGCCTTCGAAATCGAGGACTGGAGCGTCCGGCACCCGATCGACCACCGGCGCAGCGTGGTCGACGGCGCCTCGCTGAACGTCCGCCGCGGCGAGATCGCCGGCATCGCCGGCCTCATGGGCGCCGGCCGCACCGAACTGGCCATGAGCGTCTTCGGCCGCTCGTACGGACGGTGGACCGGCGGCCGGGTGCGGCTGCACGGCCGGGAGATCCGTACCCGGACGGTGCCGGAGGCGATCGGGCACGGCATCGCGTACGTGACCGAGGACCGCAAGCAGCTCGGCCTCAACCTCATCGACGACATCAGCCGGAACATCTCGCTGAGCGCCCTCGGCAAGGTCGCCCGGCGGGGCTGGGTCGACCGGCACGAGGAGACCCGGGCCGCCGAATCCTTCCGGCGGACCATGAACATCAAGGCCCCCTCGGTGTTCGCGGAGACCGGCAAGCTCAGCGGCGGCAACCAGCAGAAGGTCGTCCTCAGCAAGTGGATCTTCGCGGAGCCGGAGGTGCTGATCCTCGACGAGCCCACCCGGGGCATCGACATCGGCGCCAAGGCGGAGATCTACACCGTCATCGCCGAACTCGCCGCCCAGGGCAAGGCGGTACTCGTCATCTCCTCCGAACTCCCCGAACTCCTGGGGCTGTGCGACCGCATCTACACCATGGCCGAGGGCCGGATCACCGGTGAGGTGAACCGCGCGGACGCCACCCAGGAATCCCTCATGCGACTCATGACCATGAGCGCGGCACTCCCCGACAAGCAGGTGTGAGGCATGGCCACGACCGAGACCACCCCAGAGACCGAGCCCGGCACGCCGATGCCCGGGCGACGCCCGTCGTCCGGCGCCGTACTGGGCCGTGCGCTGCGCGGCAACGTGCGCCAGTACGGCATGCTCGTCGCGCTGGCGCTGATCGTGCTGCTGTTCCAGTTCTGGACGGACGGCATCCTGCTCCAGCCGCTCAACATCACCAATCTGATCCAGCAGAACGGCTACATCCTCATCCTGGCCATCGGCATGATGATCGTCATCATCGCCGGGCACATCGACCTGTCGGTGGGGTCGCTCGCCGCCTTCGTCGGCGCCGCCGCGGCGGTGTTGATGGTCGAGCACAAGGTGTCGTGGCCCGTGGCGCTGGTGGCCGCGCTCCTGCTCGGGGCCCTCGCCGGAGCCTGGCAGGGCTTCTGGATCGCCTATCTCGGGATCCCCTCGTTCATCGTCACGCTGGCCGGCATGCTGCTGTTCCGCGGGGGGACCCAGATCCTCCTGCAGGGCCAGTCGG
Organism: Streptomyces sp. NPDC046303; assembly: GCF_055588085.1. Taxonomy (NCBI): domain Bacteria; kingdom Bacillati; phylum Actinomycetota; class Actinomycetes; order Kitasatosporales; family Streptomycetaceae; genus Streptomyces; species Streptomyces sp. NPDC046303. The sequence continues at coordinate 10,178 of NZ_JBVJFA010000033.1, read as the reverse complement.
TGGCCCCGTTCCCCAAGGACTTCCAGAACATCAGCAGCGGCTTCCTCCCGGAGGTCGGCCCGCACACCGACTACCACAACCTCACCCTGCTGCTGGGCCTCGCCGTGCTGGCCGTCGCGATCCTCCAGGAGGTGCGCGGGCGGCGCCGGGCCGTCTCGTACGGGCTGCAACCGCTCCCGGTGGGGCTGTTCCTGGCGAAGCTCGGCGCGATCACGGCGGCCGTGACGGTCTTCACCCTGCTGCTGGCCAGCTACCACGGCGTGCCGATCGTGCTGCTGATCCTCGGCGCCCTGCTGGTCGGCTTCGGCTACGTGATGCGCAACTCGATCCTCGGCCGGCACACGTACGCCATCGGCGGCAACGAGGCGGCGGCGAAGCTGTCCGGGGTGAAGAGCAAGCGGGTCGTCTTCCTCGCCTTCGTGAACATGGGCGTCCTCGCGGCCCTGGCCGGTCTGGTCTTCGCGGCACGCCTCAACGCCGGTACGCCGCAGGCCGGCATCAACTTCGAACTGGAGGCCATCGCCGCCGCCTTCATCGGCGGCGCCTCGGCGAGCGGCGGTGTGGGCACCGTCCTCGGCGCGATCATCGGCGGTCTGGTGCTGGGCGTGCTGAACAACGGCATGTCGCTGGTCGGCGTGGGGACCGACTACCAGCAGGTGATCAAGGGCCTGGTCCTGCTCGCGGCCGTCGGCTTCGACGTCTACAACAAGCGCAAGGTGGGTGCCTGACCTCGCTCTCTCCCTCGCGTGCCGCTCAGCGGACCGGAAGACCTCGCAGGTCGACGTTGTTGGCGCACCCTCGGATCGAAACGGATCTTGAACATGTAGCGCATCGTGGCGCTGTCGTTGCGCCGGCCGCCGTGCCAGAGGCCGTGGTGCAGAAACACCACGGTCCCGGCCGGCCAGACCAGCCGGTCCTGGCCCCGCAGGTTCTGGTAGCGGCCGGTGTCGGACTCGTTGATCCGCCGGAGGTGGCTGCCCGGCACGCTGAGCGTTCCGCCCATCTCCAGCGTCACCGCCTGCGGACAGTACATCAGCTGCACGTCGAAGGCGTCCGGCCGGACGTCGATGATGGCATCCCCGTGCAGCGGCTGAGCATCGCCGCCATGGGGTTCGCGGGTGTGCACGAAGTGGTGGTCCACCCATGGCTCCGGGCCCACCAGGCTGCGCAGGGCCCCCTGCCACCTGCGGAAGCTCCAGCAGCCTGCGGACGAAGGATCCTTCCCCGTAGGCCTCGGACAGCGGCGTCCCGTACGGCACCGGTGGCACCCCGTCGGCCAGTACCGCCAAGCCCTCGGCGTTCATCTCCGCCGGGACCACCGCGTCCAGGCGCACCGACCCGCGGGCCACGAACCGCGCCATCCGCACCGAGTCCAGCAGTTCCTGGCTGTTCTCCATGGCGGCCACGCCAGGCCCGCCGGCCGCGCGCCGCGTGGGCCGCACACGGCCCTCGCCCACCTTGACGAGCCCCCGACCCTCGCCGCCGTCGGCATCGGCGTGCACGGGCCTGCCGGGCACGTGGACGTGTTCTCCCTGCCGGACCTCTGGCAGCTCCATCTGTACGGTTACCAGGCCGACTTGACGGTGAACCGGCACCGCGCATGAGATCCGCCTCGGCCGGGTCAGCCTCGTGCCGCCCGGATCAGAGGTCCGCTCTCGCTACCGGGGCCGCTCCCAGCACCTGTACGTCCACCTCCGCCTGGGCTCGTCCGGAACCCCCCGCAGCGTTCCGGTGATCCTGCACGCCGGTCGCGAACTACCTTTGCTTACCGCTCAGTTGCAGCAGGCACTGACCGCTTGGCCTGCCGTTCATCCGGCGGTCGCAGCCGCAGTGGCCCTCATCGAGGCGCGACTGGGGGGACCCCTGACGGTACCGGACATCGCGGCGGCGGCCGGCGTCTCCCCCAACCACCTGACCCGGCTCTTCCGCGCCGCCACGGGAGAGACGGTCGTCGGCTACATCCGGGCCCGGCGCATGGAACGGGCCCGCCATTTCCTGCAAGCCACCACGCTCTCCGCATGTCCCCGCCGTAGCCGGGGCGCCGACCGGGGTGCCTCGCAGGAACCCGTACGAAACCGGCGGCAACCTTTTTCGCGTGCAGCGGCAACCAAGCAGTGCACCTCGACCCGAACCCTCGAACGGACGGACATGCAGACTGCACGGCAGGCCGCGCGGCAGCGCAGGCGCAGACACAGGCTGATGGTGGCATCGGCGGCGACCCTGACGACCGCGGGCGTCCTCGTCTACCTGGTGATGGCCGTGATCCCCGGCACCACGACCGAGGTTCCGGCGGCCGCGGCCTCCCCCGTCGCCGCCCAAGGGGAAGCCGCGCCCCCGGCCCCCACGAGCCCGGCGACGCCCCCTTCGGACGCACCGCAGACGGCGGGAACCCCGTCCGCGACCGCGGGTACGCCCGGCGCGACGCCAGAGCCCTCGGCATCGAAAACCGCGGAGGCGAAGTCCGCCACGGCGGCGTCGGCAGGACGCATCCAGCCCAAGACCACCTACAAGGGCGTCGCCACCGCCTACAAGGCCGAGGACGGCAACGGCGCCTGCCTGTTCGGCCCGAGCGCCGATCTCATGGTCGCGGCGATGAACACCACCGACTACGAGACGTCCAGGGCGTGCGGCGCGTACGTGCTCGTCCGCGCCGCGAACGGCGCCTCGATCACGGTCCGGATCACCAACGAGTGCCCGCTGCCCTGCGCGCCCGGCCAACTGGACCTCAGCCAACAGGCCTTCGCGAAACTGGCCGACCTCAAGGCCGGCCGCATCCCGATCACCTGGAGCCTGCTGAGCCCCAGCACGTCCGGCCCGCTCTCCCTCCGGTACAAGACCGGGTCCAGCCCCCACTGGTGCGGGATCCAGGTGATCGACCACCGGAATCCGGTCGTGCGGCTCGAGGCCCGCACGACCAAGGGCTGGCGGCAGCTGCCCCGTACCGACTACAACTACTTCCTCTCCACCGACGGCAGCGGGTGCGGCCGCGCGGTGAGGATCACCGACATCTACGGAGAGCAGCTGACGGTCGAGGGCACCGCACTGCTGCCCGATGTCATCCAGCCGACCCGTGTCCAGTTCGCCCGTCGCTGAGCACACGTACCGGCCCGGGCACCGCGTGGGGCCGTGCGGCGCGCTGGTACGCTGCCGCCGGAATGTGAACGTTAAACAATGGCGGAAGGGCCGACCGACGGACATGGTCCTCGACAACGCGTCCGCGGAGTTCCACGACTTCTTCGAACGCCACTACACCGAACTCGCCCGGTTCGCCCATCTGTTGACGGGCGAGACGGACGCCGCCGACGATCTGGCCGCGGACGCCCTGATCGCGCTGTGGCAGCGCTGGGACCGGCTGCGCAAGGCCGAGTACCCGCTCGCCTACGCCCGTGGCGTGGTCGCCAACCTGGCGCGCTCACGCATCCGCAGCGCGGTGCGCGAGCGCCGCCGGATCGCCCTGTTCTGGTCCCGAGGCCCGGAGCCGGCGGACGGTCCGGACGTGGCCGCGGTGGTGGACGTACGCACCGCCCTGGCCCGGCTGCCGTTCCGGAAGCGGGCGTGCGTGGTCCTCCGGCACGCCTTCGACCTCTCGGAGAAGGACACCGCGCTCGCGCTCGGAATATCGGTCGGTACGGTGAAGAGCCAGACCTCGAAGGGGATGGCCGAACTGGAACGGATGCTGGGCAGCACGGGAGCATCCGGGAAACTGCTGGCGGGGAGGAGGAACCGTTGAACGAGGAGCTCACCGAGCGGCTGCGCGGAGCCGCCGAGGCCCACCGGCCCGACCGCGCCCGGATCCTGGCACGCGTGGAACGCGGTATGTCCGGCGCCCCCGCCCGACACCGTGAGCGGTCGGGCGTGAGGTCATGGCCCGGGGTCGCCCTCGCCTCCCTCGCCACGGCCGGCATCCTGGCGGTCGGCGGCTTCGCCGTCGCCGCCATCGTCCGGTCCCCGCCGCCGCAGCCGGTCCCCGCCGCCACCCCCTCCGCGCCCTCCGCGCCGTCCGCGACCGGCTCCCCCCGCGCCACGCAGCCGGCGCCCGCCACCGGCAGCCCGGCCACGCCGGACCGCTCGCCCTCGACGAGCCCCGGCCCGGCGGCATCGGGCGGCGCGGGCCCGGCCCGGCCCGGCGGCGCCCGCGTCCAGGACGGGCCGCTGTGGTCGGCCGGCTCCCTGGCCGCGAGCAGCAGCATCTACTGGGCACAGAGCAACGTCACCCTCAAGACCACGCAGCCGCTCACCGCGCTCACCCTGGAACTGCGGATCGCGCAGACCGGCGGGGTGCAGAGCACCGGTGGCTGGCGGACCCTGCCCCCCGAGGACTTCACCGTCACCGTGCAGGACGAGGGCGCGGCAGTGGTCTACCGCTGGACCCTCAAGCCGGGCCGCACGGTACCGGCCGGACAGCACGTCTTCGCCGGCCAGTACAACCACGCCACCGGCGAGCGCGAAGCCAGGAACGACACCTACCGCGTCGACGCCACCGCGCCCCGTGGCGCCCACGCGGTCTGGGGCGGCTTCGTGCCGTCCCGATGACCGCGACCGGCACCGGGCGCGGCGGCCTCGACGGGGCTGTCCGCGTCCCGGGGCGGCTCCCGGAACCCCCATCGGTGCCCGGTCAGCCCGGGACGTACAGGAACTCGGGCCCGTACGTCTGCCCGCTGCCGTCCGGCAGCTCGTGCTGCATCAGCGACCGGGCAGGATGCGCCAGGCTCCGCATCGTCGCTTCGGCTTCCGCGAGGGCGTCGTTCGCCTCCTGCGGATCGTCCGTCTGCCACGTCCTCTCCAGCCATCGCAGCAGTTCGCTGTAGCGCTGGTTGAATCGTGTGAGCAGGTTCTGCACCGCCGTATCGGGGCGGTACGCCGGCTCCTGTGCCCAGCCGCCCTTGGGCACGGTCCCCATCCGGTGGACCTCGGGCATCACGATGGCATCGCCCTGGTAAGCCCACCCTTCGGGAGCCGTCGGCACCTCTACCAGCTTCTTGCCGAGCAGGATCTGGCGGAACTCGTAGTAGTGGGCGAGTTCGCCTTCCCTGCCGAAGAAGGGGTTCCTGGGTGAGCTGTGGCTTCCCTCGCCCTGCTCCATGATGACCTGGAGGGCGTCGTCCACGGCCTTCGGTGTGGAGAGCGGGACGAGGCTGTTTCCCGTGCCGTGAGCGTTCGCCATCTCCCGTTCGAGCTGCCGGTGGCCTTGGATCAGGCCGGGGCTCTGCTTGAACGCGTGCCGGATGGCGCTGTAGAAGGCCCCGATCGACGTGGTGGGTTCCTCGAACTCGGCGACGGGGTCCTCGGGCCGTTCGATCTGGCAGTACATGTCGAGGGAAACGCTGTTCAGCCCGGTGAGGAACACCGAGAGCAGGGGTCGGACGCCCCCGGGCAACGGGCCGGGATATTTCGGAACCAGGTCGGGGTGGGCGATGCGCGGAGTCCCGCCGATGGTGGTGAGCATGTTGCACACCAGCCCCATGTGCGACATCTCGTCCATGACGATCGTCAAGACGGCATCGTGGACGGCCTTGTCCCTCTCCGGGTCCTTGAGCGACCACAGGCCGCAGAGGTACGGAGGGAGGGTCGCGAGCTCCAGCATGATCGCCTGTTGCAAGGCGTCCTGCAGCCACTGTCCGTCTCGCTGCGTCTCGGGCAGGCCCATCAAGGCGACGATCGCCTTGCTCTCGTAGGCGAGAGCTTGAGTCACGGGACACTCCTTCTCCTCGCGGCCGCATCACAAGAGACGGCCGTTTCAGTGCAGTTGCCGCAGACCCGTCGCATCGCGGACGAAGACGGACCGGGTGTCGGTGGCGCGGTAGCGTTCCTTGAGGGTGAAGGCGGCCGGCGTGCCGGACACCGGGGCGTCGGGCCGTTCCACGTACAGGCCGTAGGTCTTCGCCGAGTCCGTCTCGCTGTCGAGCTGCAGCCAGCCCTTGCAGCCGGCGGCCGGGAAGGTGCCGGCCGCCGCGATGGTCACGGCGATCGGCGTCTGGTTGAAGGTGTAGGTCGCCGTGCCGAGCTCGAGCCGTTTGCGGGCGCCGTCCTTCCAGCGTCTGAACAGATCGATCCACTCCTGGGGCCACAGTCCCCCGTGGCTGACGGGTGGCATGTCGTTCTCCAGGCGGGTCAGGATGTCGTCGGCCTGGGCCACCACGGCCTCGTAGTCCCAGAGGTCGACGCTGGACATCATGTGCTCGCGGTCGGTGGCCCGGAACATGGGGCGGATGTGGAGTTCGAAGACGGGCGTGCGCATGCTAGCCGTATACCTCCATCAGCACGTCCCTCAGCTTCACTTCCGTGACGAGGTCCGTCGGCGGCTGGGTCGGGGCGGGATTGAACCGGGACGGGACGTACTGGAGCGTCAGCACATGGTTCGCGGCCGCATCGGGTGCGGAGGCGAGCACGGACGTCACGTCGAAGCGGACGGTGGAGGACGTCGGGTGCAGCGGCCGCGTTCCGTGGCCACCGGGGCCGTGGTGGCCCCCGTGGCCGCCGTGGTGGGAGTCCTCGTGGCTGCGCCACATGGACACGTAGCCGACGCCGAACTTTTTGGCGAAGTCCTCGTCGTCACGGCGGAATTCCACGTCGTCGGGATGGACGAAGCCCCGCAGCAGGTAACTTCCGGTCACCGGTACCTTCAGCTGCTCCAGTCGTACGACGATCCTTCCGTCGGACTCGGGCGGCCTCGCGAGGCGGAACTGCACATGCCCGTGCCGCCGCAGTTCCGTCGTGAGGCCGGCGTCGGAGACCGCCGCCAGGGACTGCGCCCGTACCAGGTCGCCGGCGGGCGGGAGCGGCGGCGACGGCACCGCGAACGCGGCCTTGAGCTGGTCGGAGTACGCGTAGGTGTAGCCCAGGTCCTCGGTCTTCTGGAACTCCGAGACGTGGTGCAGGGGCTTGTCCAGGAACCCGCGGAGCTCGTTGTCCGGCGAGGTGGCGGCCGGGTACCCGTTCCGGTGCTGCCACTGCGCCCAGAGCAGGTCGATGAAGCAGTGGAAGCTGAAGTAGAGGGGGTCCAGGGCCGCTTCGGAGGGATGCCCCATCAAGCCGCCGATGAAGTGGGTGTGCATGTAGTTGTGGGGGCCGATTTCCAGATCGCCGTAGTCGCCCGTCGGGTGGTCCTCGGGGTATCCGCCGAACTGGTTCGGATCGGTCACCGTCGTGACGATCTTCAGGGTGTCGGGCGGCAGGGCGGTCGCCGGGTCCGTGTTGCGGTCCGGGGAGAACAGCTCGGGCTCGTCGAAGGGCGGCGGGAACAGTCCGCTCGCCTGGGGGTGGATCCAGTCCCAGTAGGGGATGGTGACGTTCGTGGTCCTGGGCGGGTCGGCCTCCTGCAGGAGCTTCTCGAAGTAGTGCAGGTGGGCCCGGTGCCACGGGAGGAACATGTCGTTCCCGTGTTCGCATCCGCCGACGAGGAGGTCATTGTGCAGAGCGGCCTGGAATGCGTAGCCCGCGGGATCGTCGGGGTTCGCGGCCGACCGCGCGCGCAGGATGCCGAGGGCGTGGACGTAGTCGTTCAGTTGCGTGGAACCCAGCGCATTGATGTCCTGGCGCTTGTTCATCACCGCTGCCTCCGTTTCTTGGGCGAAGGTAGAGGAGGCGGCGGCGGACCGGGGGGACGTCAGCCCGAACGTGGGCGCGCCGCCGGCCCGCGGCCTTCACCGCCCCGCCGGCGCCCCGCCCGATCGCGCTGCCGATGAGCAGGCGGACGCCGGGGTCAGTGCCGCGATGCTGCTGACCGGGATGTCGACGCTCCGGCCCGCCACGCTCAGCCGGACCACGCCGTCGCCGCCGGAGCCCAGCCTTCCGCACCAGGTGCCCGCCGAGGTCGTGACGTCGACCAGCCCCTCCGTGCCGCCGGCGCCCGCGCCCGGCTCCGCGGGCCACCAGGACGACGTGGCCGCCACCGCCACCAGCCCCACCGCCACGAAGGTGAGCGCGATGCCCGTGCGCAACCGCCGTCCGCTCCGGTCCGTACCGGCCCCTGCCTCCGGCTCCAGCGGCCAGGCGACCCGCGCCACCAGCCACGTGGCGAAGCAGGCGAGGGCCAGCGCGAGCAGGATCAGCACGCCCGCCAGCACCTCGATGCCCCTCGGCGCGGTGGACGCGCCACCGCCCTTCAGGGCACCGCACAGCCCCACGAACCCCAGCACCGACAGCTGAACGGTGAGCCACCCTCGTGCGGAGCCCGCCAGGTGCGCGCCCCTGTCAACCATGTCGTCCATGGAAAGCCAGCATTCCCCTCTCGGCCGGCCGGAGGGCGCGACGCACTCAACGGCCGGGGCGGTGCTCCCCCTACGGACCACCGTCATGCGGCCTTCTGGGCCAGGAACCTGCGCAGCCTCGTCAGCGGCCACGTGTTGACGACGTCGTCCTTGGTGAGCCAGCCGCGCTGGGCCGTGGCCACCCCGTAGCGCATGTACGGCAGGTGCGTGGTGGCGTGCGCGTCGGAGTTCACGGCGAACTTCACGCCGTGGCGCTTCGCGCGCAGGATGTCCTCGTCGCACAGGTCGAGCCGCTCGGGATGCGCGTTGATCTCCAGCACCGTGCCGGTGCGGGCACAGGCCTCGAAGACGGCGTCGAAGTCCGCGTCGATGCCCGGGCGCTTGCCGATCCGGCGGGTCGTGGGGTGGCCGATGACGGCGACGTGCGGATTCTCGCAGGCGCGGACGAGGCGGCGGGTGAGCTCCTGCCTGCTCTGGTTGAAGTGGGAGTGGACGGAGGCCACGCAGAGGTCGAACTCCGCGAGGAACTCGTCGGGCCAGTCCAGGGTGCCGTCCGGGCCGATGTTGAGTTCCGTGCCGTGCAGCAGCCGCATCGTGTGGTGCGCGCCGTCCAGGGCGCGGACCCGCTCGCGCTGGGCGAGGATCTTTTCGCTGGTCATGCGCTGCATGTACAGGTTCGGGGCGTGGTCGGTGACCGCGTAGTACGCGTAGCCGCGGGCGGCAGCGGCTTCGATCATGTCCTCGAGCGGCGCCAGCCCGTCGGTGAGGTCGGTGTGGGTGTGCAGATCGCCGCGGATGTCCTTCTCCGTCAGCAGGTCGGGGAGTTCGCCGCGCAGCCCGGCCGCGATCTCGCCGCGGTCCTCGCGCAGCGCCGGCGGGATCCAGGGCAGCCCGAGCCGGGCGTACACCGCCTCCTCGGTCTCGGAGGTGAGGCTCTCGCCGCTCTCGGCGTCGAAGAGCCCGTACTCGGACAGCTTGAGGCCCTGGCGGACCGCGAGCTCCCGGGTGCGGATGTTGTGGGCCTTGGAGCCGGTGAAGTACTGCAGTCCGGCGCCCCAGGAGGCGGGCGGCAGGACCCGCAGATCCACCTGGAGGCCGGTGGCGGTGCGGACGGAGGTCTTCTTCTCCCCGTGGGCGATGACCTCGGCCGTGCGCGGGTGGGCGGTGAGGGCGTCCATGAACGGGGCCGAACGCCGGGCCGCCACCAGGATGTCGATGTCTCCGATGGTCTCCCTCATGCGGCGCAGGGACCCCGCGTACGTGCACCGGACGCAGCCGCGGATCGCCGACAGCTCGGCGACGAGCTGCTCGGCCACCTCCATGGCCGCGCTGACCAGGATGCGGCCCTCGCCGGCCTTCTGGAGCACCGAGATGCCGTGCAGGATGTTGGCCTCGGTCCGCTCGCCGAAGCCCTTCAGATCGCGCAGCCTCTCCTGCCCGATGGCCTCGGTCAACTGGTCGACCGAGGTGATGCCCAGCTCCTCGTACAGCAGCATGGCCTTGCGGGGGCCGAGCCCCGGGATCGCGACCAGCTCGCGCACCCCGGCCGGTACGGAGGCCCTGGCCTCGTCGACGGCGGGCATGCGTCCGGTGCGCAGGTACTCGATGATCTTGTCGGCGACGGACGTGCCGACGTGGGGGATCTCCCGCAGGCCCTTGGCGTCGAGCGTCGAGACGTCCTGCGGGTAGCCCCCGACGGCGCGGGCGGCCTTCTCGTAGGCGCGCGCCTTGAAGGCCTCCCCGCCGCGGATCGCGATGAGGTCGGCGTACTCCTGGAGGAGCGCCTCGACCTCGTCGTTGGCTCGGGCCATGTCTCCAGGGTGCCCCCGCGGGCCCCGGGCGTCGCGACGGGCAGACGTTGCGGGACCCGGCACTAGGGGGTGTCTGACGGAGGTCCGCGGCGTCGCGATGCCCGGCACGCACTCTCGCCGCACCGGCCGAAAGCCCACGTACGTCCAGTACGCGGGC
>NZ_JBVJFA010000032.1:24421-86522 GCF_055588085.1 Streptomyces sp. NPDC046303 | reverse complement strand
CCTCGACCTGCTGCGCCCGATCTACGCCCAGACCGCCGCCTACGGCCACTTCGGCCGCGAGCTGCCGGACTTCACCTGGGAGCGCACCGACCGCGTGGACGCGCTGCGCGCGGCCGCCGGCCTGTAAGCACGGCCTGTCGGCACCACTGTTCTCGACGGACGGCCCCGGACCTCTCGGTCCGGGGCCGTCCGCATGGAGCGGGGGAGGCCGCCGCCCCCGGCCGTTGTCGGTGGCGTTTGGTAAGAATGCTGGTGTGAGCAGCGCGAACGATTCCCCGCCGGAGCAGCTGGCGCTGATCCGGGAGATGGTCGCCGAGGCGAAGGCCAAGGCGCCCAAGGCGAAGCCCCGTACCTGGCGCGGGGCCGCCCTCGCCGAGGAACTTCCCGTTGCCCGCGTCCTCGTGAACAAGGGCGTGCTCCACCTCGACCAGCTCTGGGACTACGCCGTCCCCGCCGAGCTCTCCGAGGCCGCGCAGCCCGGCGTCCGCGTCCGGGTCCGCTTCGGCGCCGGCTCCCACCAGGTGCACGGCGGCCGCCGCGAGGGCGGCGGCCTCATCGACGGCTTCATCGTCGAGCGGCGGGCCGAGTCCGACTACAACGGGGCGCTGGCCGCCCTCGCCCACGTCGTCTCGCCCGAGGTGGTGCTGAGCCCGCGCATGCTGGCCCTGGCCCGGGCGGTCGCCGACCGGTACGCCGGCAGCCTGGCCGACGTCCTCCAGCTCGCCCTGCCCCCGCGCAACGCCCGCGCCGAGGCCAAACCCTCGCCCGCGCCGCTGCCCCCGCCCGCCGCGCCCGAGCCCGCCGGCTGGCAGCGGTACGGCTCCGGGCCCGCCTTCCTGCGGGCCCTCGCCACCGGCGGCACCCCGCGCGCCGTCTGGACCGCCCTGCCCGGCCCCGGCTGGGCCGACGAGCTGGCCCGCGCCATGGCCGCCGCCCTCGCCTCCGGGCGCGGGGCCCTCGCCGTGGTGCCCGACGGGCGCACCGCCGCCCGACTGGACGCGGCGCTCACCGCCCTGCTCGGCGAGGGGCGGCACGCGCTGCTGACCGCCGAGTCCGGGCCGGAGAAGCGCTACCGCGAGTGGCTCGCCGTGAGCCGGGGCTCGGTGCGGGCCGTCGTCGGCACCCGGGCGGCGATGTTCGCGCCCGTGCAGGACCTCGGGCTGGTGGCCGTCTGGGATGACGGGGACTCCAGCCACAGCGACGACCACGCCCCCTTCCCCCACGTCCGCGAGGTCCTGGAACTGCGCGCGGTCAGCGACGGCTGCGGGTTCCTGGCGGGCAGTACGAGCTGCACCGTGGAGGCCGCCCAGCTGGTCGAGTCCGGCTGGGCGCGGCCGCTCGTCGCCGATCGGGAGACGGTGCGGGCCTGCGCGCCCCGGATCCGCACCGTGGGCGACGAGCTGCTGGCCCGCGACGGGGCGGCCCGGGCCGCGCGGCTGCCGAGCCTGGCGTGGGAGACCGTACGGGAGGGGCTCAAGACGGGGCCCGTCCTGGTCCAGGTGCCGCGGCGCGGCTATGTGCCCCGGCTGGCGTGCGAGCGGTGCCGCACGCCGGCCCGCTGCACGGTCTGCGCCGGTCCGCTGGAGGCCCCCGACGAGCGGGACCTGCAGTGCGGCTGGTGCGGGCGGCCCGAGCCGTCCTGGCACTGCGAGGAGTGCGGGTCGTTCCGGCTGCGCGCGCAGGTGGTCGGCGCGCGGCGGACGGCCGAGGAACTGGGGCGGGCCTTTCCGGCCGTGCCGGTACGGACCTCGGGGCGCGACCACGTCCTGGACGAGGTGCCGGACCGGCCGGCGCTGGTGGTGAGCACGCCTGGGGCGGAACCGGTCGCGGCGGGCGCCGGGTACGCGGCGGCGCTGCTGCTCGACGGCTGGGCCATGCTGACCCGGCCCGACCTGCGGGCCGGGGAGGACGCGCTGCGGCGCTGGATCGCCGCGGCCTCGCTGGTACGGGGGGACGGGCAGGTCGTCGTGGTCGCCGAGCCGACGCTGCGGCCGGTGCAGGCGCTGGTGCGGTGGGACCCGGTGGGCCATGCCGTGCGGGAGCTCGCGGAGCGGGCCCAGCTCGGTTTCCCCCCGGTGTCCCGGATGGCGGCGGTGGCGGGGCGCGGCGAGGCGGTGGAGGCGTTCCTGGCCGGGGCGGGGCTGCCGGCGGACGCGGAGATCCTGGGCCCGGTGCCGTTGCCGGGGCGGCGGGGGGAGGCTTCGCCGGGGGAGCGGGCGCTGGTGCGCGTCCCGCCGGGGAGCGGCGCCGCGCTGGCGGCGGCCCTGAAGGCGGCGCAAGCGGCGCGGCTGGCCCGCGGGGTACCGGCGTCGGAGTCGGTCCGGGTCCGCATCGATCCGCCGGACATCGGCTGACGGGACATCGGCTGCCGGACGTCGGATGAGGGGACGTCGGCTGCCGGATGTCGGCTGAGGGGACGTCGGCTGCCGGACGTCGGCTGGCGGGATGTCGCCCGGGGCTGCGCCGCTGCGCGGGGGGAAGGGCCCCGCGCAGCGGTGGTGGGTGTGCCGTCGGGGGTCGGCGGCCCGGCGGCAGCGGGTCAGCCGTTGCGGGGACCGGGGAAGGCCGGGGAGCGGGGTGCGCCGACGGCCTGGGACTCCTCGCGCAGCGGCTGCGGCGGAACCGAGCGGGCCGCGGGGATCGTGGGCAGCGGGCCCATGGTCCGGGTGGTCGTCCCCTCGGCCGGCGGCTCCGCCGCCTCGGCCGCCTGTGCGCGCCGGGCACCGTAACGCCGGTGCACGGCCTGCTTGGTGACGCCCAGCGCCGAGCCGACCGCGTCCCACGAGAAGCCGAGTGAGCGGTCGAAGTCCACGGCCGCGGTGACCAGCGTCTCGACGCTGTCCCGCAGCTCCTGGGCGAGGCGGACGGTGGGCGCGGGCGCCCGGCCGTAGACGACGAAGCCCGTGGAGGGACCGGAGCGGCGCGGGCGGTACACATTGCCGAGCTGGGCAGTGAGCGTACGCAGGGCATCCACCTGCCGGCGAACCCGCTCGATGTCCCGCACCAACAGGTGCAGGCTGGCCCGGGCTTGGGCGTCGTGGGTGGCGTGGTCGGCCATGAAGAAGCCTCTCGAACCGGTGCTAAGGGCGGAGCGGGCCGCAGAAACCGTTCGCGGCGCGGCCCGTTGTGGTCAATCTCTTTTGACCAACGCGCCACCTGGCGCCCAGGTCACGCTCCAGGGGCGTGTCGGCATATGCGAGAGGCGCGTGTGTGTGCGTACGCCCCCTTCCGGTCACGGGTGGGGCGCCCGGCGCACGCCCCATAGACTGGTGCGCTGCTGACAGCCGAGATAGCGAGGTAGGACCCCAGTGAAGCTCGTCTTCGCAGGCACCCCCGAGGTCGCCGTGCCCGCCCTGGACGCCCTCATCGCCTCCGGGCGGCACGAGGTCGCGGCCGTCGTCACCCGGCCCGACGCACCCGCGGGCCGCGGGCGCAGGCTCGTCGCCAGCCCGGTCGCCGAGCGTGCCGAGGAGGCGGGGATCGAGGTGCTCAAGCCGGTCCGCCCGCGTGACCCCGAGTTCCAGGCCCGGCTGCGCGAGATCGACCCGGACTGCTGCCCGGTCGTCGCGTACGGTGCGCTGATCCCCAAGAGCGCCATCGAGATCCCCCGGCACGGGTGGGTCAACCTGCACTTCTCGCTGCTGCCCGCCTGGCGCGGTGCCGCGCCCGTACAGCACTCGATCATGGCCGGGGACCAGGTCACCGGCGCCTCCACCTTCCGGATCGAGGAAGGCCTGGACTCCGGGCCGGTCTACGGGGTCCTGACCGAGGAGATCCGCCCGACCGACACCAGCGGCGACCTGCTCACCCGGCTCGCCTTCGCGGGCGCCGGGCTGCTGGCCGCCACCATGGACGGCATCGAGGACGGCACCCTGCGCGCCGTCGAGCAGCCCGTCGACGGGATCTCCCTGGCCCCCAAGATCACCGTGGAGGACGCCCGGATCGACTGGACCGCACCCGCGCTGCGCGCCGACCGCGTCGTGCGCGGCTGCACGCCGGCCCCGGGTGCGTGGACCGTCTTCCGCGGGGAGCGCCTCAAGCTGATCTCGGTGGGCCTGGTGCCCGACCGTACGGACCTCGCCCCGGGCGTCCTCGCGCCGGCCAAGAACAACGTCTACGCCGGCACCGGCTCGCACGCCGTGGAACTGCTGTGGGTCCAGCCCCAGGGCAAGAAGCCGATGCGCGGCGCCGACTGGGCCCGCGGGGTGCGGATCGCTCCCGGCGAGCGCCTCGGCGGCACCGACGTAGGCTGAATCCACGTCTGGCAACCCACACTCCAGCACCTCACCCATCTCCCGTACCTCCAGTACCTCGTAAATCCGGAGCACCTTTCACGTGAGCGAACAGCCCCGTCGCCGACCCGCCGCAGGCGCGGGCGGCAAGCCGAACAAGCCGGCCAAGCCCTACCGCCGGCCCCAGAAGGATCCCGTCCGGCTGCTGGCCTTCGAGGTGCTGCGGGCGGTGGACGAGCGCGACGCCTACGCCAACCTCGTGCTGCCGCCACTGCTGCGCAAGGCCCGTCAGGACGAGAGCTTCCAGGCGCGGGACGCGGCGCTGGCCACCGAGCTGGTCTACGGGACGCTGCGCCGGCAGGGCACGTACGACGCGGTGATCAAGGCCTGCATCGACCGCCCGCTGCGGGAGGTCGACCCGCCCGTGCTCGACGTGCTCTCGCTCGGCGCGCACCAGCTGCTGGGGACCCGCATCCCCACGCACGCCGCCGTCTCGGCCAGCGTGGAGCTGGCCCGGGTGGTGCTCGGGGACGGCCGCGCGAAGTTCGTGAACGCCGTGCTGCGCAAGATCGCCGCGCACGACCTGGACGGCTGGCTGGAGCGGGTCGCGCCCCCCTACGAGGACGACGCCGAGGAGCACCTGGCGGTGTACCACTCGCACCCGCGGTGGGTCGTCAGCGCCCTGTGGGACGCGCTGGGCGGCGGGCGCGCCGGGATCGAGGACCTGCTGGAGGCCGACAACGAGCGGCCCGAGGTCACGCTGGTCGCGCGGCCGGGGCGGTCCACCCCCGACGAGCTGCTGGAGGCGGTGGGCGAGGAGTCGGCGCTGCCCGGCCGCTGGTCCCCGTACGCGGTGCGGATGGCCGAGGGCGGCGAGCCCGGCGCGCTGGAGGCGGTGCGCGACGGGCGCGCCGGAGTCCAGGACGAGGGCAGCCAGCTGGTGGCGATGGCCCTGGCGGCCGTCCCGGTCGAGGGCCGCGACGAGCGCTGGCTGGACGGCTGCGCGGGCCCCGGCGGCAAGGCGGCGCTGCTCGCGGCGCTGGCGGCGCAGCGGGGCGCGTTCCTGCTGGCCTCCGAGAAGCAGCCGCACCGGGCGCGCCTGGTGGAGCGCGCGCTGGCGGGCAACCCGGGGCCGTACCAGGTCATCGCGGCGGACGGCACCCGGCCGCCGTGGCTGCCGGGCTCCTTCGACCGCGTCCTGATGGACGTCCCGTGCTCCGGCCTGGGCGCACTGCGCCGCCGCCCGGAAGCCCGGTGGCGCCGCCGACCCGAGGACCTGGAGGGCTTCGCGCCGCTCCAGCGGGGGCTGCTCCGGGAAGCCCTGTCGGCGGTGCGCGTGGGCGGCGTCGTGGGCTACGCGACGTGCTCGCCGCACCTGGCGGAGACCCGGGTGGTCGTGGACGACGTCCTGAAGGGCCGCGGCGCGGCCGCGCAGCCGGTGGCGGCCGAACTCATCGACGCCAGGCCGTTCATGGCGGGCGTCCCGGGCCTGGGCGACGGCCCGGACGTCCAGCTGTGGCCGCACCTGCACGGCACGGACGCGATGTACCTGGCGCTGCTGAGGCGCACGGCGTAGCAGAGCTGAGGAGTCGTACCAAGGCGCGGGCCGCCCTCTGGGCTCGTGCGCGCCCTGGTGCGCCGCCGGGTGTCATGAGCCCGTCCGCCTGGTGCGGATCGGGGACAGGGCCACCGGCAGCCAGGACACCGCCAGGACCGCCGCTCCCGTCCACAGGGCCGTGCGGAGCGTCGTGGCGCTTGCGAGGAGGCCCGAGGCGGCCGCGCCCAGCGCGAGGGCGCCCGTCAGCATGAAGCGGAAAGTGGCGTTCATGCGGCCCAGCAGGGGATCGGGGGTCAGGCGCTGGCGGAGGCTGACGCCGAGCACGTTGTCCGAGCCGATCTTCATGTGGGCGGTCATCCAGCCGGCGCCCGCGATCCAGAGCCACGGGCCGTGGTCCAGCAGCGGCACCAGGAGCGCCGCCGGGGTCAGGCTCAGCAGCAGGGCGCGGCCGTAGCCCACGCGCGCCGCGAAGGGGCGGGCCAGCCGGGCGCCGAGGAGCAGGCCGGCGCCGCCCACCGCCCAGAACAGGCCCAGCGCGGCGGGGGAGAGGCCCAGTTCCCGTACGAAGAGCACCGGGAGCATGGCGTTGACGATCGAGCCGCCCAGGTTGGTCAGGGTGGAGGCCAGCGCCAGGGCGCGCAGCTCCGGGTGGCCCAGTACGTGCCGCAGGCCCTCCCCGATCCGGGACCGCAGGGGCGTGCGGACGGCCGGGGGCGCGGCCGGGGCGGGCCGGATCCGGGTGAGGCGCAGGGCCGAGACGAGGTACGCGGCCGAGGAGCAGGCCAGCGCGAAGGGGGCGGTGAGGGCGGCGATCAGCGCGCCGCCCACGCCGCGGCCCGCGATGTTGGCGGCGGCCATGAGCGTCACCATGGCCGCGTTCGCCCGGACCAGACCGCCGCGGCCGACCAGGTGGGGGAGCACGCTCTGCGAGCCCACGTCCGAGAAGACGGTGGCGGCGCCGCTCAGGAGGACGACCAGGTGGAGCTGGGTCAGGGTCAGCGCGTCCAGCCACCACGCGAGCGGGAGCGAGGCGAACAGGGCCGCGCGGGCCAGGTCCGCTGCGATCAGGACGCTGCGGGTGCGCAGCCGGTCGACCCACGCGCCGGCCGGCAGGCCGATCAGCAGGAAGGCGAGCGTGGACAGCGCGGCGAGGGCGCCGACCTGGGCGGGGGAGGCGTCGAGCGCGGTGAGGGCGAGCAGGGGGACGGCCACCTGGCCGGCGTGGGTGCCGAACTGGTTGAGCGTGGCGGCGCCGAAGAGGGTGCGGAAGTCCCTGCTGTCCCAGGGAGTGGAGGAGCGGGCGGCCTCGTCCGGGTCGGGCGGCGGGGGCTTCCCCGGCTGCGCGGGGCGCCGATCCGGCCGTTCGTGGGGCGTGGATGTCATGGACAGAACCGTGCCCAGGGCGACCTCGAAGAACAAGTGAAATGTTCTCCATGATCACTTCAGCTGTGCTGAACGGCCCGCGAGTTCCGGGGTCGTGGCCGGAACCGCACGGAGGCATGGCACGCTTGGGGCATGGCCGCTCAGATTTCTCCCAGCATCCTGTCCGCCGACTTCGCCCGACTCGCCGAGGAGGCGAAGGCGGTCGAGGGGGCCGACTGGCTGCACGTCGACGTCATGGACAACCACTTCGTCCCCAACCTGACCCTCGGGGTGCCGGTCGTGGAGTCCCTGAGCAGGGCCACGGACATCCCGCTCGACCTCCACCTGATGATCGAGAACCCGGACCGCTGGGCCCCGCAGTACGTCGAGGCGGGAGCCGGGTCGGTCACCTTCCACGCCGAGGCCGCGGCGGCGCCGGTGCGCCTCGCGCGCGAGATCCGGGCGAAGGGCGCCAAGGCGTCCATGGCGCTCAAGCCCGCGACGCCGATCGAACAGTACGAGGACCTCCTCCCCGAGCTCGACATGCTGCTGATCATGACGGTCGAGCCGGGCTTCGGCGGCCAGCCCTTTCTGGACATCATGCTTCCCAAGATCCGCCGTACCCGGGAGCTGATCACCAAGCACGGTCTGGAGCTGTGGCTCCAGGTGGACGGCGGGGTCTCGGCCTCGACCATCGAGCGCTGCGCCGAAGCCGGCGCGGACGTCTTCGTCGCGGGCAGCGCGGTCTACGGAGCGGTGGATCCGGCCGCCGCCGTACGCACGCTGCGTGAGCAGGCGGACGCGGCGATCGCCGTGGCGCCGTGGGCTTGCGACCACTGAGTCGAGCGTGGGCGGACGGCTCGGTGAACGGGAGCTGTCCAGGCTGATCAACGGCCGTCGGATCTGACAGGATGAACGGCGAGTCGAGAGTGTGAACACGAGAGTGTGAACAGCAGTGAGGAGAACGCGGTGTCTGCAATGTCGGCGGGACGGTCAGCCCTGCGGATGGGACCCGCGGAGCTGGTGCAGGCGGCGGCCATGGCGCGCCGCTTCTACCTCGAGGGCAAGTCCAAGATCCAGATCGCCGAGGAGTTCGGCGTGAGCCGCTTCAAGGTGGCCCGGGTCCTGGAGACCGCCCTCGAACGCGACCTCGTACGCATCGAGATCCGGGTACCGGCCGAACTGGACGCGGAGCGGTCGGACGCGCTCCGGGCCCGCTACGGGCTCCGGCACGCCGTCGTCGTGGAGTCGCCCGCCGACGCCACCGAGGACGCGCCCGATCCGGAGAACCTGGGCGCGGTCGCCGCCGATCTGCTGGGCGAGCTGGTCAACGAAGGCGACGTACTGGGCCTGGCCTGGGGCCGGTCGACCATTCACATGGCCGCCTCCCTGCACCGGCTGCCCCCCTGCACGGTCGTGCAGCTGACCGGCGTGTACGACGCGGGAACCGCCGAACGCGGCTCCGTGGAGGCCGTACGGCGGGCCGCGCAGGTCTCGGGCGGCGACGCCCACCCCATCTACGCGCCGATGCTGCTGCCCGACCCGGCCACCGCGGCCGCGCTGCGCAGCCAGACCGGCATCGCACGGGCCTTCGAGTACTTCGACAAGGTGACCGTCGCGGCCGTCTCCATCGGGTCGTGGGAGCCGGGCATCTCGACCGTCCACGACATGCTGACGGACGAGGAGCGGGCGCACTACGCCTCCCTGGGTGTGGCGGCAGAGATGTCCGCCCACCTGTTCGACACCGAGGGGCGGCGGGTCGGCCGGGACCTCGGCGAGCGGTGCATCACCGTCGAGGCCGACCGGCTGCGTCGGATCCCCGAGGTCGTGGCGATCGCGGGCGGGCTGCGCAAGGCCTCGGCGATCGGGGCGGTGCTCCGGTCGGGGCTGGTGACCAGTCTCGTCACGGACACGGCGGTCGCCGACTACCTGCTCACCGAGTCCGCGCCGGGCCTGCGGCCGGCGCTCGAGCGGGCGGATCCGGACGACCTGTAGGCACTGCCGGTGCGGATGGTGCCGGAATTGAGATCCGAACGGCGGACCGCGTGGCGGCTTGCTGGGCGCATACTGGTCCCAATGACAAAGTCAGCAGTACCTCGCCGCCATTTGCCGTCCAGCCCGTTCAAGGCCCCCGTGGAACAGCCCATCCGGCAGTTCAGCGTCGGCGACCGGGTTTCCCACGATGAGCACGGCCTCGGCCGTGTCGTCGGAATCGAGGAGGGGATCGCCGTTCTCGTCGACTTCGGGTCGGTCCAGAAACGGGTCCTGAGCCCGTACACCAAGATGTCCGCGCTCTGAGTCCGTAGGGCGGTTCGTTCGCAGGGCGATTCGCGAGCGAATCGGATATTTGGCACGATCGGTGCATGATCTTTCGGAGCGTGCCCCGTTCGCTGCTGCGTTGGCTGGGGGCCGTTTTCCTGTGCGCCGCGCTGGTCGGTGCGGTGGGCTGCGGCGGGAAGGAAGCCGCGCCGCCTGCCGCGGCCAGTTCCGGTGCCGCCGCCTCCGGTGCCGTGCCCAGTGCCGTTCCCGGGTGGGCGAAAGGGCTGGCGGTCGTACGGGCCGACGCCCTGCCGCAGCAGGCCCGGGACGTGCTCGCGCTCATCGACAGGGGCGGGCCGTATCCGCACCGGCAGGACGGGACCGTCTTCGGGAACTTCGAGAAGATCCTGCCCAAGCAGAAGCGCGGCTACTACCGCGAGTTCACGGTGCGGACGCCGGGGGAGCGGGACCGCGGGGCCCGGCGGATCGTGACGGGCGAGGGCGGGGAGTTCTTCTACACGGACGACCACTACCAGACCTTCAAGGCGGTTCTCCGATGACCCTGGACCCGCAGCCGCTCGCCCCTGCCCTCGCCGCCGCCGAGCAGGCGGGCTGGACGGCCCTGCGGCTGGACCTGGACGGCGTACGGGCGAAGGCCGAGCTGATGCGGCGCTGCGGGGACGCCCTGCGGGCGCCGGAGTGGTTCGGCGGGAACTGGGACGCGCTCGCGGACGCGCTGAAGGACCTGTCGTGGCTGCCGGACGCCGCGGGGCGGCTGGTCGCCGTGACCTCGTGGCGCGGGTACGCCGCCGAGAGGCCGGACGACTGGGAGACCCTCGTGGAGGTCCTGGAGGAGGCCGTGGATTTCTGGCAGGAGCAAGGGGACGAGCCGGCCCTGACCGTGCTGCTCGCCGAGTCCGGGGCGCCGAGCCCCAAGCGCCGGCGGGCCTGAGGGCGCAGCTCCGCCCCCGGCCCCGCGCCTCGAACGCGGGCGGGGCCGGGGGCGGAGGTCCGGATCAGCTTTTCGGAACCCAGGGCGGGGTCTGGCCCCAGGACCAGACCGGGATCTTGGCCGCGTCGACCGGGGGCGGGTTGGGGCCCGAGTAGATCAGGGCCATGCGGGTGCCCCACTCGATGTAGTAGACGAACACCGCGCGGAACTCCGGGTCCGTCGGCAGGCCGACCTCGTCGGCCGTGTCCATGAGCAGGTCCACCCAGCGGCGGCGCTGCTTCTCGGTGATGGCCCGGCCCAGGTGCTTGGTGGCCATGTGCTGGTGGCCGCCGTGGTGGGCGGAGTAGTCCGACGGCCCGCCGAAGACCTCCGACAGCCAGACCGCGACGTGCTGCGGGTGCTCGGAGTCCATGCCGGCGAAGACCGGGGCCAGGATCTCGTCCCGCAGGGCGTGGGCGTAGAAGGCGTCGGTGAGGCGGTTCATCGCCTCCGCGCCGCCCATCCACTCGTAGATGGTGGGTGTCGTGCTCATGGTTAGGCTGCGGCCTTTCCCGTTCCGGCGACGGACGTCACGAGGTAGTGCTGCATCTCCTCGATGGCCGTCACGTACGGCCGGATCGCGCTGAAGAAGGCGGGGAAGTGCTCGCCCTTGCGGAAGCCGTTGAGGTGCGCGTCGACCGAGGTCCAGCGGATGCGCAGGATGTAGCGCTCCTTCTCCTCCTCGCAGCGGGCCAGTTCGTAGTCGATGCACTCCGGCGAAGCGGCCAGGGACTCGGCCGCCCGGGTGTACGCGTCCTCGAACGCCTGCTGGTCGTCCAATGCGATCCGGTAGCGGATGTATTCGACGGTGGTGGTCATGGTGCGTGCCTCTCCCTGGATGGTGGTCGTGGCCAGCCTTACGGGATCATGCGTGCCCGTGGGGGGATTGGGCTATTCGGACCCGGACTTCCTGGAGTCCGCGTCCTCGGCCACGTCCGGACCCTGCGCGCGGACCTGCCGGACCTTGTCCAGGGAGTCGCGCAGTTCCGCCAGCCAGGTGTCGGTGTTGCGGCCCACCAGGCGGACGCACCAGGCGAGGGCGTCGGCCCGGCTGCGGGCCACCCCGCCGGCGACCAGGGTGTCGAGCACCTGGCGTTCGGACTGGCGCAGGCGGGTCATGACCGGGACGGCGAGGTGGGTGAAGAGAGTGGTCTCCTCGCCCACCCGCACGCCCCAGGCGACCTTGCGGCGGTAGAGCTCCTCGGCCTCGCGGGCCACCTCGATGCGCTGTTCGCGGGTGCGTTCGCGGAACGCCTTGACCGACTCGGTCGCCGGGACGGTCCCGACGACCGTGATCTCCTCGCGGTCGGCCGTGACCGACACGAGGGACTCGTACACGTCCACCGGCAGGCGCTCGGCGAACCACGCGCGGAGCTGTTCGCTCTGTTCGGCTGTAATCATGTAATCAACATTGCGTCCGGTGTGGCCTTGATCGCAAGCAGTCCGCGTTCGCTCTCAGCCCATCGAGCGGTAGCGGTGGATGAGGGAGACCGCCATCGCGCCCTCGCCGACGCCCGACGCGACCCGCTTCACCGAGTGGGCACGGACATCGCCCGCCGCGAAGACGCCGGGGACGCTGGTCTCCAGCGGATACGGGGCGCGTTCCAGACTCCACTCGGCGGGCAGCTCGCCGCCGTTCGCGATCAGGTCCGAGCCGGTGAGCACGAACCCGTACGCGTCGCGCTCGACCACGCCCGACAGCCACTCGGTGTGCGGGCGGGCCCCGATGAACGTGAACATGAAGCGGGCCGGCACCTCGGTGTCCTCGCCGGTGTCCGCGTCGTGGAGGGTCAGGCGCTCCAGGTGCTCCTCACCGTCCAGCCGGACCACGGTCGTACGGACCTTCACCTCGATGTTCGGGGTGCGCTCGATCTCGTCGATCAGATAGCGCGACATGCTCGCGTCCAGGGAGGCCGCGCGCACCAGGATCGTGACGCGGGCCGCGTACTTGGCGAAGTGGACCGCCGCCTGCCCGGCCGAGTTGGCCCCGCCCACGATGAACACGTGCTGCGAGATGCACGCCGAGCTCTCGGTGGTGGCCGCGCCGTAGTAGAGTCCCGCGCCCTCGAAGCGGTCCGCGCCGGGGGCTTCGAGCCGGTTGTACGAGACCCCGGTGGCCAGGAGCACCGTCTCCGCGCTGATCTCCGTGCCGTCGCCCAGCGTCAGGATCTTCGCCGGGTCGTCGCGGGTCAGCGAGACGACCTCCACCGGGTGCAGGATCTCGGCGCCGAACCGCGTGGCCTGGATGGTGGCGCGGCGGGTCAGGTCGCCGCCCGACAGGCCCGACGGGAAGCCCAGGTAGTTCTCGATCAGGCTGGAGGTGCCGGCCTGGCCGCCCGGGGCGCGGGCGTCGAGCATCAGCGTGGACAGGCCCTCGGAGGCCGAGTAGACCCCGGCCGCCAGGCCCGCCGGGCCGGCCCCCACGATGACGCACTCGTAGTGCGGGCGGGAGGCGGTGGTGGCCAGCCCCAGGTGCTGGGCGAGCTGGGTGTCGGTCGGCGCGGAGAGCACCGCTCCGTCGGGAAAGCGGACGAGCGGCAGCGCGGCGTCGGGCTGACCGGCGATCAGGGTCAGCGCCTCGGGATCCCGCTCCACATTGAGGAAGCGGAACGGCTGGCCGTTGCGCGTGAAGAAGTCCCGGACGGCGTGGGTGCCGGGGGAGACCAGATGGCCCGCGACGATGATCCCGTCGTACGCGGGCCGGTAGGTGGCCAGCCAGTCCGACAGCAGGTCGTCCAGGACCGGGAAGAGCCGCTCGTGCGGCGGGTCCCACGGCTTGAGCAGGTAGTAGTCCAGCCGGACCCGGTTGATGGCGGTGATCGCGGCGTCGGTCTCCGCGTACGCGGTCAGCAGCACGCGCCGGGCGTCCGGGAAGCGGCTGACCGCCTCCAGCAGGAACTCCACCCCGGTGACGTCGGGCATCCGCTGGTCCACGAGGAACAGCGCCGGGTCGTGGCCGCGCTCGTCGAGGGAGTCCAGGATCTTCAGGGCGTCCGCGGCCGAGGAGGCGCCGAGCACGCGGTAGCGGTCTCCGTAGGCGCTGCGCAGGTCGCGGCGCACCGCGCGCAGCACCTGCGGGTCGTCGTCGACGGCCAGGATGACGGGCTTGCGGTGCTCCGCGCGTTCGGTCGCGGCGGCCGTCACGGCGGCGGCGCTCTCCGGGGCCGCGCTCACGCCAGGTCCAGCATCAGCTTGTCGGCGTAGCACCAGGCCCAGTCCTCGCCGGGCTCGTGGGATGCGGCGATGGGGTGCTCGGAGCTGCGGTAGTGCCGGGTGGCGTGACGGTTCTTCGAGGAGTCACAGCATCCGACGTGCCCGCAGCTCAGGCACATCCGCAAGTGCACCCAGCTGTCACCGGCGATGAGGCACTCCTCGCAGCCCTCGGTTCCGGGTTTCACCGGACGTATCCGATCGATGTGCGTGCACAACAGGTCCATCGTCATCGTCCCCGTCCCTCTCCTCGTGCTCACGCTCGTCCGTCAACGCAGCCGCACGCCCGTGAAACACAGCACGGCGACGCGTCCAGACGATAGATCGCGGCCCTCGCCCTGGTTCATTGATTCAGCCGAAGTCAGGTAGTCCTGAAGCTACTTCATGACGTCGGCGGGCGACTTCCTGAAGTGCCCCCAAGACCTGGGCCGCTACCTCACGAAGTCGCACACAGGCGCTTTGACGCAGCCTCTGGGCGCGGCCAGTGTGGGGGACGCCAACGACAACAGGCGGCGCCTGGAGGAATACGTGAGCAGAAAGATTCTGGTCATTGTCTCCGAACACGGTTACTGGGCCGAAGAACTGATAGGCCCCGTATCGAAGTTCGATGAGCGGGGCTACGAGGTCATATTCGCCACGCCGACCGGAAAGCGTGCACACGCTCTCCCGCCGAGCCTCGACGCGAACTACATCGACCCTCCACTGGGACGCTCGGTCACCACCGAGGAGAACGCCCGGCTGGGCCGGGAGTTCGAGCAGTCGAGCCGGCTCGACTCGCCGCTCGACATCGAGGCGTGGGTCCCCGAGCGCCCGTACACGAGCGACGAGGGCTATCTGCGCAAGCTCGAGCAGTACCACCGCGATCTGGACAAGCTCGAGGCCGACATCGCCGACTACGACGCGATCCTCATCGTCGGCGGCAGCGGACCGATCGCCGACCTCGCCAACAACGAGCGCGTGCACGCCCTGATCCTGGCCTTCAAGAAGGCCGGCAAGGTCGTGGCCGCGGAGTGCTACGGGGTCGCCTGCCTGGCCTTCGCCCGGGACTGGAGCGACCGCAAGAGCATCATCTGGGGCAAGCACGTGACCGGCCACTGCAAGGAATACGACTACAAGGACGGCACCGGATTCCTCGGTACCGACTTCAACATGGGGCCGCCGCCGTACCCGCTGGAGTACATCCTGCGCGATGCGACGGGCCCGCGCGGCGCGTACCACGGGAATTTCGGAAAGCCCGTGTCCGTCATCGTCGACTTCCCGTTCGTGACCGGACGGTCCACCCCGGACTCGTACCTCACCGGTCAGAAGATCGTGGAAGTCCTCGAGGACGGTCTCACCCGATACGGCTGGTAGTTCTGGAAACCGGTGGGCCGGAAACTCGCGGGAATGAGGGGGAGTTCGATGAATACCGGAGCCACTCCCGGACGGGAAAGGCTGATCGAGCAGTTCAAGGCCGACGGCCTGAAGGTGATGTTCGGAAATCCGGGGACGGTGGAACAGGGATTCCTCGACGCGGTCGACGCGGCAGAGGACTTCCAGTACGTCCTCGCCCTCCAGGAGACCGTGGCCGCCGGTATCGCCGACGGATACGCACGGGCGACCGGCGGCGCGGCGCTCCTCCAGCTGCACTCGGGGGTGGGGCTGGGCAACGGCATCGGGATGCTGTACCAGTCGCTGCGCGGCCACACCCCCCTCGTCGTCATCGCCGGAGACGCCGGCGTGCGCTACGACGCCATGGACGCGCAGATGGCGTCCGACCTGGTGGCGATGGCCAGGCCCGTGACGAAGTACGCGACCCGGGTCACCGACCGGCACTCCGTGCTCCGCACCATCCGGCGGGCCGTGAAGATCGCGCTCACCCCGCCCCGCGGACCCGTGTTCGTGGCGCTGCCGATGGACGTGCTGGACGAGCTCAACTCCGAGCCCGTGCTGCCCGCCACCGTGCCGCTCACCGACGTGGCGCCCTCCGCGGCCTCGGTGGGGCGGGCGGCCGAGCTGCTCGCCTCCGCCGAGCGGCCGGTCGTCCTCATCGGGGACGGGGTCTCCCTCTCCGGGGCGCAGAACGAACTGGCCGCCGTCGCCGAGCTGCTCGGCGCCGACGTGTACGAGGTCGACTCCTCCGAGGTCAACATCGCGGCCTCGCACCCGCTGCGGCGGGGCCAGACGGGCCACATGTTCGGCCCCCACAGCAAGGAACTGGTGGGGGGCGCCGACGGGGTGCTGATCGTCGGCACCTATGTCTTCCCGGAGGTGTTCCCCGAACTGGAGAGCCCCTTCCGGGCGGGCGCGAAGGTCGTCCACATCGACCTCAACGCCTACGAGATCGCCAAGAACCACCCGGTGGACCTGGGCCTCGCCGCGGACCCCAAGCAGGCGCTGCGCGCACTGGCCGGCGTACTGGAACACCGGCTGACCCCGCAGCAGCGGGCCGCCGCGGCCGCCCGGATCGACGTACGGGCCCGGGAGCGGGCCCGCGAGGCGCAGTCGGCCACCGACGACGGCACGCCGATGGCGGTCTTCCTGCGGACCCTCGCCGAGCGCACGGCCGGGGACCTGATCGTCTTCGACGAGGCGCTGACCACCTCCCCGCTGGTCACCCGGTACCTGCCGGCGGAGCGCCCCGGCGACTACCACCTCACCCGGGGCGGATCGCTGGGCGTGGGCTTTCCCGGCGCGGTGGGCGCCAAGCTCGCCCATCCGGACCGGCTCGTCGTCGGCTTCGCGGGCGACGGCGGGTCGATGTACACGTACCAGGCGCTGTGGACGGCGGCCCGGCACGGCATCGAGGCCAAGTTCGTCGTCTGCAACAACCGCAAGTACCGGCTGCTGGACGACAACATCGCCCAGTACTGGCGGGAGCGGGACATCCCGGAGCACGGGTTCCCGGGCTCCTTCGACCTCTCCCACCCGGAGATCGACTTCGCCGGGCTGGCCCGGTCGCTCGGTGCGGGCGGGATGCGGGTGGAGAAGCCGGACGAGGCGGCCGCGGCCGTGAGCCGGATGCTGGCCCACCCCGGTCCGTTCCTCGTCGACGTCCAGATCTGACCAGAGCAGTCACCCAGCACGGAACAGGAGGAGACCGCATGCCCGCCGAGCGGCAGTTGACCGAGGACGCGATCCGCAGGTTCGCCGAGGACTGGTACGTGGCGCTGGACCAGCACGTACCGCTGGACCAGGTGCTCGCCCTGATCACCGAGGACCTGGAGTTCAAGGTCCCCGAGGACGTCTTCCTCGGGCACCAGGGCTTCGGCCGCTGGTACGAGGCCGTCACCAACCGGTTCTTCGACGAGGTCCACACCGTCACGAAGGTGGAGCCCGTCATCGAGGGCGACCGGGCGATCGTCCGGGTGCTCGTCAACTGGCAGGCCAAGATCTGGAACCCGCCGGCCGCCCGCAGCGAGTGGCTCGGCTTCGACGCCGACCAGACCTGGACCGTGGTGGCCGGCCCCGACGGACCGCTGATCAAGCAGTACACCGTCAACGACCTGGCTCCGATGCCCGGTTCCGGCTCCCTCTGAGCGCCCCGGCGAAGGAGAAGCGACGATGACCGAAGTGACACGGGACCGCGTCCGGGCGGCCTACGCCGCACTCGGCTCCGGCGACCGGGCGCGCATCCTGGAGTTCTACTCCGAGGACCTGCGCTGGCTGGTGCCGGGCAACCACCCGCTCGCCGGCTGGTACGAGAGCCTGGACGCCTTCCTCGAGCTGATGGGGCAGACCCACAAGCTCACCGGCGGCACCTTCCGGATGGACCTGGAAGCGGTCCTGGTCGGCGAGGACTGTTCCGCCGACGTCTGCCGCAACGTGGCCGTGCGCGACGGCGCCGACCCGGACGGCCGGTCCCCGTACGAGCGGATGGACTACCAGGTCTTCCACTTCATGCGGTGGCGGGACGGCCGGATCGTCGAGGGCCGCGACGGGCTGTTCGGCGACACCGCCTCCGCCTTCAGCCAGTTCTGGGCGCCGTTCGCGCCGGACGGAACCCGCAGGGACCGATAGGGGATGAGCGCGATGGATGCCAAGCAGATCCTTGAGAAGTACTACGAGCACGCCAACGCAGGAGACTGGGACCGCTGGTGCGACCTGTTCGCCGACGACCAGGTCATGGACGAGCAGCTCGCCGGTCACATCGAGGGCCTCGAGGTCCTGCGCTCGATGATGAAGGGCATGGGCACCATGTACCGGGTCTTCCGGAACGAGCCCGTGCACTTCATCGTCGACGCGGACGGGGAGAAGGCCGCCGCCGTCTCGCAGCTGACCGCGGTCAGCGCCTCGGGCGAGGCCATCGAGGCCCGCGTCATGAACTTCTTCCGGATCGTGGACGGAAAGATCGCCTACATGGCGAACCACCACGACACCGTCCCCTTCCAGGTGCTGGGCCAGGGCTGAGGAAGGGGACCGATGAGCGTGGAAGAGTACGACTACATCGTCGTCGGCTCCGGTACCGCGGGCAGCGTCCTCGCGAACCGGCTCTCCGAGGACCCGGACGTCTCCGTCCTCGTCCTGGAAGCGGGCGGCTCCCGGATCCCGCCCGAGGTGGACGACCCGTCCTCCTGGTACAAGCTGCTCGGCGGGCCCGTGGACTGGGGCTACACCAGCGTCCCGCAGCCCGGCCTGGACGGCCGCCGCACCTACGAACCGCGCGGCAAGGCCCCCGGCGGCAGCAGCAATCTCTACATCATGATGCACATCCGCGGCCACGCCTCGGACTTCGACAACTGGGCCTACCAGGGCGCCGCCGGCTGGGCGTACGAGGACGTGCTGCCGTACTTCGCCCTGCTGGAGGCCCAGGAGGACGCCACCGCCGCGACCACCGGCACGCGGGGCCCGCAGCGGATCACCAACGCCGGACGGCACGGCCCCAACCCGGTCTCGCGCGCCTTCATCGACGCCGCGGTCGAGCTGGGCCACGAGGAGATCGCCGACTTCAACACCGACGGTCCCCGGCGCGGCCTCTTCGGCACCGGCTGGCACCACATCGACGTGGCCGACGGCCGCCGCCAGGGGGTGCTCGCCGCCTACCTGGAGCCCGCCCTGGACCGCCCCAACCTGACCCTGCGCACCAACGCGCAGTCCACCCGGCTGCTCTTCGACGCGGACACCTGCACGGGCGTCGAGTACGCCCAGCTGAAGGCCCCCGCCACCCTTTCGGGCAGCGACGCCCCCGGCCGGACCGTGCGCGACGGCCACAGCAGCGCCGCCGCCCCCGGGCTCCACACCGTACGGGCCCGCCGCGAGGTGATCGTGGCGGCCGGGGCGATCGAGTCCCCGAAGCTGCTGCTGCTCTCCGGCATCGGCCACCCCGAGCAGCTGCGCGAGCACGGCATCGAGGTCACCGCGGCCCTGCCCGGGGTCGGCGAGAACTTCCACAACCACGTACTGACCGGGCTGATGGCCGAGGTCACCCAGGAGCTCCCGCCGCCGGCGCAGAACCTGTCGGAGAGCGCTCTGTTCCTGTCCTCCCGGCCGGGGCTGCCCGCGCCCGACCTGCAGATCGCCTTCGTCCACGTGCCCTTCGACGTGATCGTCGGCCAGGACCACCCCAACACCGTGTCCATCCTGCCGGGTGTCGTACGGCCGGTCTCGCGCGGCTGGATCAAGCTGGCGAGCGCCGACCCGCTGGCCCACCCGCTGATCCACCCGAACTACCTGGGCGACCGGTGGGACCTGGAGCGGATGGTGCAGGGCATCAAGACCGCCCGGGAGATCTTCGCGACCTCCGCCTTCTCGCCCTGGTACAAGCAGGAGCTCCAGCCCGGACCGGGCTGCGTGTCCGACGAGGAGCTGCGCACCTTCGCGAAGCAGAAGTCGGAGAGCTACCACCACCAGGCCGGCTCCTGCCGCATGGGCATCGACGACCTCTCCGTGGTCGACCCCGAGCTGCGGGTGCACGGCGTACGGAACCTGCGCGTCGTCGACGCCAGCGTGATGCCCGCGGTCCCGTCGGGCAACTGCCACACCGCCATCGCGATGATCGCCGAGCGCGCGGCGGACTTCCTGAAGGGGGCCTCCCGTGTCTGACGTGGTGCTGCGCGAGGGCGCGCTGACCGGGACCCGGATCGCGGTGCTCGTCGAGAGCGACTTCTACGAGCCGGAGATCTTCTACTACCGGCACCGGTTCGCGGAGGAGGGCGCCGAGGTCGACTTCCTGACCCGGCTGTGGGGCAACGACTCCCTCACCTTCACCGGGCACGAGTACCGGGCGCCGTTCACCGCCACCCGGTCCCTGGAGGGGCTGAGCGACGAGGACCTGCGCCGCTACTCGGCGATCATCGTGCCCTCCGGCATGGTGGCCGACCGGCTGCGCTACACCGAGGACGTGGACGTGCTCGCCCCCGCGACCGAGCTGCTGCGCCGGGCCTTCGAGGAGCCCACGGTCCTCAAGGGGATCATCTGCCACGGCATGTGGCTGGCCTCCTCGATTCCCGGCAAGATCCGCGGCCGCAAGGTGGTCTGCCACAACAACCTCATCGGCGACGTCCGCAACATGGGCGGGGAGTACGTCGACGAGGACGTGGTCGTCGACGGGGACCTGGTCACCGGCCGCACCGGAGCCCACCACCACCTCTTCGCCCGCCGGCTCATCGAGCTGATCGCGGCCGGACGGGGCCGGGGGGCCGTCTGATGGCGGGGGCCGCGGACCGCCCGATGGTCTGGTCGCACGTGGGCCTGAACTGCGCGGACCAGAAGACCACCGAGGAGTTCTACACCCGGTACTTCGGCTTCACCCGGGCCCGGGTGGTCGACCTCGGGGAGGCCCGGATCGTGTTCCTGCGCAAGGGGGACGCGTACCTGGAGCTCTTCGCGGCCGGCGACGCCGCACCGGCCCGCCCCGCCCTGGGGGTCCCCCCGGCGGTAGCTGGGGGAGACGGGCCGCAGGACCCGGGGCGGATGCGCCACCTGGCCTTTCAGACCGACAGCGTGGACGCGTTCCTGGCATCGCTGGGCGACGCGGCCGAAGTGACCCTGGGGCCGCTGGACTTCGACGACTTCATCTGCGGGTGGCGGACCGTGTGGGTCCGCGATCCCGACGGGGTGATCGTCGAGGTCAGCCAGGGATTCGAGGACGACCGCACTCACGAGGGCTCTCACGACAAGGACGGTGCATGACATGGCGGACGCCGTGAGCTTCTCCTTCTCCGACACGATCGCCGGCTACGTCGAACACTTCGACTCCGCGACGCGCCTGCTGCGCCTGAAGACGTCCGACGGCCGCGGGTTCGACGTCTCGCTCGCCGGGGGCCCCAGCGCCGAGCTGGTCCGCAACCTGGGCGAGCCGTACATCGACGCCTCCGGGCACATCGACGAGATGCTGTCGCCGGGCCGGTTCCTCTTCGTCTACGGGGTCCACTACCCGGAGCACGGCGGGCGGTACGACGCCAAGCGCCTGGTCTTCCTGGGCCGGGGCGCCGAGGACTACCGGTTCGAGGAGCCCAGCTGGTGGATCAAGCAGATCGAGTCGCTGGCCGACTTCTACAAGCGGGCGCAGTTCGGCGACGGGCCGGTGGACTTCACCGAGTACCGCACCGAGATCCGGCTCGGCGGCGACAAGACCGCGAGCCACGTCCAGGAGACCGACACGATCTCCCGCCTGGTCTACGGCATGGCCTCGGCCTACCTGCTGACCGGCAAGGACGAGTACCTGGAGGTCGCCGAGCGCGGCACCGAGTACCTGCGCAAGCACATGCGGGTCGTGGACAGCGAGGAGGACGTGGTCTTCTGGTACCACGGCATCAGCGTCGACGGGGACAGCGAGCGCAAGCTGTTCACCTCGGAGTTCTCCGACGACTACGACGCGATCCCGATGTACGAGCAGATCTACGCGCTGGCCGGCCCCGTCCAGACGTACCGGGTCACCGGTGACGTCCGGATCAAGAACGACGCGGACGCCACCATCCGGCTGTTCGACAAGTTCTTCTTCGACCCGGAGCAGGGCGGCTACTACTCGCACATCGACCCGATCCTCTTCAGCGCCGACCACGAGTCCCTGGGCGAGAACGCCGAGCGCAAGAACTGGAACTCGGTCGGTGACCACGCACCCGCCTACCTGATCAACCTGTACCTGGCGACCGGCGAGCAGAAGTACGCCGACTTCCTCGAGTACACCTTCGACACCATCGCGGACAAGTTCCCGGACTACAAGAACAGCCCCTTCGTCCAGGAGCGCTTCCACCGCGACTGGTCGCACGACAAGGCGCACAGCTGGCAGCAGGACCGCGCCGTGGTCGGCCACAACCTCAAGATCGCCTGGAACCTGATGCGGATGAACTCGCTGAAGGCCAAGCCGGCGTACGAGGAGCTCGCCAAGAAGATCGGCGAGATCATGCCGGCGGTCGGCAGCGACGTGCAGCGCGGCGGCTGGTACGACGTCGTCGAGCGGACCAAGTCCGGCGACGAGGAGACGTATCGTTTCGCCTGGCACGACCGCAAGGCCTGGTGGCAGCAGGAGCAGGCGATCCTCGCCTACCTCATCCTGAACGGCACCGTCGGCGGCGACGCGAACCTGCGCGAGGCCCGGCAGGCGCAGGCCTTCTACAACACCTTCTTCCTCGACCACGACGAGGGTGCCGTCTACTTCAACGTGCTCGCGAGCGGTACGCCGTACCTGCTCGGCACCGAGCGGCTCAAGGGCAGCCACTCGATGTCCATGTACCACTCGGCGGAGCTCTGCTACCTCTCCGCCGTCTACAACAACCTGCTCGTCAACGGCCGGGAGATGGACTTCCACTTCCAGCCCGACCCGACCAGCCTGCCCGACCGCGTCCTGCGCGTCTCGCCCGACCTGCTCCCGGCCGGTTCGGTGCGGATCGCCGCGGTCGAGATCGACGAGAAGCCGTACACCGACTTCGACGCGGACGCCCTGACCGTGCGCCTGCCCGACGTCCAGGGGCGGGTGAAGGTCAAGGTCCGGCTGCGTCCAGTGGCCCAGAAGTAGCGCTCAACGGGGGGCGCCCCAACCAGAGGGGAATGCAATGACTCTCAACGTCAAGGAACGCCGGAACAAGACGGGCACCGTGCTCGTCGCCACCGGCGAGATCAACAGCGAGACATCCGGCTCGCTGCTCCAGGCCCTGCTGCCGCTGGTACGCGAGGGCAAGCCGCTGAAGATCGACCTCACGGCGGTCACCTACGTTTCCAGCGCGGGCCTGCGCACCCTGCTCGTCGTCTACCGCGAGGCGCAGCACGCCGGCGTCGCCGTCACCCTCTACGGGGTGAGCGAGGAAGTCCGGTTCGTCATGTCGGCGACCGGCTTCCTCGACTTCTTCGAGACGGGCGAGGCGGCAGCCGCGGCCGCCAAGGCCAAGACCAAGGCCGCGCGATGACCGAGGCCCAGTCCGAGCAGGTCCTGCGCGTGGACGCGTACCCGACCCACGAGGTGGGCGGGTACCGCGTCCGCGCCGGCAAACCGTTCCCCTTCGGGGCCAACGTGGTCCCCGGCGGGGTCAGTTTCTCCGTCTTCTCCGACCAGGCCACCTCCATGACCCTGGTCATCTTCAAGCGCGGAGAGCCCGAGCCGATGGCCGAGCTGGAGTTCCCCGAGGAATTCCGCACCGGCAGCGTCTTCGCCATGACGGTCTTCGGCCTCGACCACGAGAACATCGAGTACGGGTACCGGGCCGACGGCCCCTACGACCCGGCCAACGGCCACCGCTTCGACGCCCGGCAGATCCTCTCCGACCCCTACGCCCGGCTGATCGCCGGCCGCGACGTGTGGGGCGTGGAACCGGACTACAGCCGCGGCTACCAGTACCGCTCCCGCGTGTGCCTCCAGGACTTCGACTGGGGCGACGACACCCCGCTGGGCATCCCCGCCGAGGACCTCGTCGTCTACGAGACCCACGTGCGCGGCTTCACCCGGCACCCCTCCTCGGGGGTCTCCGCCCCCGGCACCTTCGCGGGACTGCGCGAGAAGATCCCGTACCTGAAGGAACTCGGGGTGAACTGCATCGAGCTGCTCCCCGTGTTCGAGTTCGACGAGAGCGACAACCCGCGGTCCAACCCGGAGACCGGCGAGAAGCTCTTCGACTACTGGGGCTACAACACCGTCTCGTTCTTCGCCCCCAAGGCCGGCTACGCGGCCACCGGGCGGTACGGGATGCAGGGCGACGAGTTCCGCACCCTGATCAAGGACCTGCACGCGGCGGGCATCGAGGTCATCCTCGACGTCGTCTTCAACCACACCGCGGAAGGCAACGAGCAGGGCCCCACGATCTCCTTCAAGGGGCTCGACAACTCCACGTACTACATGCTCACGCCCGAGGGGTACTACTTCAACTTCAGCGGCACCGGCAACACCGTCAACTGCAACCACCCCGTCGTCCGCAACTACGTCCTCGACTGCCTGCGCCACTGGGTCGCCGACTACCACATCGACGGCTTCCGCTTCGACCTCGCGGCCATCCTCGGCCGGGCCCTGGACGGCACCCCGCTGCCCAACCCGCCGCTGCTGGAACTGCTCGCCTACGACCCGGTCCTGCGGCACACCAAACTCATCGCCGAGGCCTGGGACGCGGGCGGACTCTACGAGGTCGGCAACTTCCCGGCGTACGGCCGCTGGGCGGAGTGGAACGGGAAGTACCGCGACACCGTGCGCCGCTGGCTGAAGGGCGACCCCGGCGTCACCGGCGACCTGGCCACCCGCATCGCCGGCTCGCCCGACCTCTACTCCAGCCGCGGAACCGCCGCCTCGGTCAACTTCCTGACCGCGCACGACGGTTTCACCCTCGCCGACCTCGTCTCGTACAACGACAAGCACAACGAGGCCAACGGCGAGAACAACAACGACGGCGCCAACGACAACAACAGCTGGAACTGCGGCGCCGAGGGACCGACCGACGATCCCGAGGTCAACGCGCTGCGCACCCGGCAGATGAAGAACGCCCTCGCCATCCTCTTCACCAGCCAGGGCATCCCGATGCTGCTGGCCGGGGACGAGGTCGCGCGGACGCAAGCGGGCAACAACAACACGTACTGCCAGGACAACGAGCTCTCCTGGTTCGACTGGGACCAGGTCGACGACAACGCCGAACTGCTCCGGTTCACACGGGAGATGATCGCCTTCCGCAAGCACCACCGCGAGCTGCGCTCCACCGCCCACCCCACCGGCCAGGTCCGCGAGAACCTGGGCCTGCCGGACATCAGCTGGCACGGGGAGCGGGCCTGGCAGCCCGACTGGTCGCAGGAGAGCCGGCTGCTGGCGGTGGCCCGCTGCGGCACCGGCGACGACGACGTGGTGTACGTGGCCATGAACACGCACTGGGAGTCGCACGACCTGGAACTGCCCGCCCTGCCCGGCGGCCGCAGCTGGCACCTGTTCGCCGACACGGGAGCGCAGGCGCCGTACGACATCCGCACCCCGGGCACCGAGCAGGAACTCGACAACGCCGGGAAGTACCTGATCGGCCCGCGCTCGGTCGTGATCCTGGTGGGCCGTACCAACGACCCCGAGCGCTTCGACACGCCCTGACCGAAGGAGACCTGACATGCCGCTTTCCGTGTCCCTGAGCATCGAGGGCGACACCACCGTCATCGAGCTGACGGGCGAGCTGGACGCCAAGACCGCGCCGGAATTCCACCAGACCATCGAGAAGGCCGCCGGCCACGGCACCAGCACCGTCGAGATCAGGATGGCAGGCGTCGGCTACATGGCCAGCGCCGGACTGCGCTCCCTGGTCTTCGCCCAGCAGAAGGTCGCGAACAACGTCACCATCAAGGTGGTCGGTGCCATCGAGCCCGTCTCCCGGACCATCCGGACGGCCGGACTCGACCGCAGCATCGTCCTCTCCGATGAGTGACCACCGTGACCACGGGCCCGATGAATGACGTGGTCGAACTGGCGAGGACGTCCTCCGTACTGGAGGTGCCCGCGACGGTGGGGGCACTGGGCGACATCGCCTCGTTCGTCCTGCGGCTGGCCGGACGGGCGGGCCTGGACAAGGGCGCCGCCTACCGGCTCCGGCTGGCCGTGGACGAACTGGCCACGAACATCGTGATGCACGGGTACCGGGGCGGCGACGGGCGGATCACCGTCCGCGGCCGCTCCGGGCCGGGCGCAGTACAGATCGCCATCGAAGACGCCGCACCCGCCTTCGACCCCGTCGAAGGCCGCCTTCCGCCCGCACCGGGGGTTGCCCCGCAGGACCGGCGGATCGGCGGCCTCGGCATCCACCTGGCGCTGACCAGCGTGGACGAGTTCAGCTACGTGCACAGGGACGGCCGCAACATCAGCACGCTGACTGTGATGGCTGAGGGGACGGACCCATGCCCTCCACGACCGTGATCATCCTGGACGAGTACCCGCCCCCGCCGCCCGAGCTGTTCGCGGCGCTGCGGACCATGGACGCGCACCTCGTCACCCGTACGCTGGCGGAGCTCCGGCACGGCCCGCAGGAGCAGCTGCCCGTCGCGGACGTCCTGCTCGCCCCGGCCGAGACCGACGGGGAGTCCGTACGGATGGCCGTACGCCGGCTGCGCCGCTGGGCCGGGGCCCCCATCGTCGTGGTCTGGACGGTGACCGAGTTCGCCGCCCTGGAGGAACACGTCCGGATCGGGCACGACTACCTCGTACCGCCCTTCCTGCCCGCCCTCGTCGGGGCCCGGCTGCACAGCTGCTCGGAGCGCGCCGGACTCGGCCGCACCCTGCGCGAAGCCGACGCCCGCGCCGAACTCATGGGGTACGAGAAGGAACTGGAGATCGGCCGGGAGATCCAGGCCGGGTTCCTGCCCGAATCGCTGCCGGTCCCCGAAGGCTGGGAGATCGACGTCCGGTTCCGGCCGGCCCGGCAGGTCGCCGGGGACTTCTACGACGTCTTCGAGATCTCCCGCGGCCGCCGGCTCGCCCTCGTCGTCGCCGACGTCTGCGACAAAGGGGTGGGCGCCGCGCTCTTCATGGCACTCATCCGCTCGCTGCTGCGGCACACCGCCGAGAACAGCGGCCTCCAGCACCTGGTCGCCGCCGGACGCACCGGCGGCAGCAGACGCATCCCGGTGGTCGGCGCCACCCCGCTGCTCAACGCGGTCACCGCCACCAACGGCTACCTCACCCGCAACCACCTGCGACAGGGCTACTTCGCCACCCTGTTCTTCGGGGTGCTGGACCCGGTCACCGGCAGCCTCGTCTACATCAACGGCGGCCACAACCCGCCCCTCCTGCTGCCCGCCGACGGCAGCCCGCCCGTGGCCCTGGAGGTCACCGGGCCGGCCGTCGGGGTACTGCCCGACTGCGTCTACACCCTCGGCTACGCCCAGGTGAACCCCGGCGACACGCTCTTCGTGTTCACCGACGGGGTCCCCGAGGCCCGCTGCCCGAACGGCAGCTTCCTCGGGGACGAACGGATGCTGGAACTGCTCGCCGGCACCCGGGTGAGGGGGAAGGACGTGGTCGACCGGATGGACCTGGCGGTGCGCGAGCACACCGGCACCGCCGAACAGCACGACGACGTCACCATGCTGGCCCTGCACCGGCCACGCGCGGCGCGGGGGCCGCACGTGGGGGGCAGCGGCTACAAGGTGGTGGCCTAGATGGCCCGCACCATCGTGGTGCACTCGCACCGCGGCGGCACCGGGAAGTCCTCGGTCCTGGCGAACCTCGCGCTGCTCCTCGCGGCCGAGGGGCGCCGGGTCGGGGTGGTGGACACCGACATCCAGTCACCCACCCTCGACCTGCTGTTCCGGCTCGGACCGGGCGCCTCGCTGGTCGACTACCTGCTCGGCCGCTGCGAGATCGAGACCGCGGCCCAGCACGTGGGCGGCGGCTGCGGACCGGGGCCGGGCGGGCTGTACGTCGTACCGGCGCGGACCGGCACCGCCGCCCTGCGCGAGATCATGACCAGCGGGTACGACGTGGGGCTGCTTCCGGAGGGCTTCGACCGGCTGGTCCGGCACTTCGCCCTCGACGTGCTGCTGCTCGACACCCACGCCGGGCTCAACAACGAGTCGGTGACCGCCATGGCGAGCGCCGACGTACTGATGATCATGGCGCGGGCCGACCGGATCGACCTCTCGGGGGTCGAGGAGACCATCGCCCTCGCCGGGCGGCTGGCCTGCCGGCGGACCCTGGTCCTGAGCATGGCCCCCGAGGGCATCGACCGGGAGGGAGCCCGGCGGCGCGCCGAGGACGTCTACGGCGCACCCCTGGCCGGAATCCTTCCGTATGCGCCGGAAATGGCGGCGCTGTACGGAGAGCGCATATTCGCAGAAGCCCATCCCGACCACCCCTTGGTCGGTGAATTCCGCACCATCATCTCCGCGTTGGACGCACGTGACGAAGTATCGCGTGCCTGACGCCATCCCCTTACGCCCCCGGTAGGGGCCGTGTTGAATCGGCAGCGAATCCAGAACAAGGAGAGAATCATGAAGATTCTCGTCGTCATGACGGCCAAGGCAACGCTCCATCTGCTGGACGGCGAACAGCACCCCTCGGGATTCTGGGCCGAGGAATTCGTCGTTCCTTATCAGCTGTTCCAGGCCGCCGGACACACCGTGGACGTGGCGACGATCGGGGGCCGGGCGCCGACCGTCGACCAGACGAGCATCGACCCCCAGTTCCTCCAGTGGGTCCGCCCGCAGGGGTCCCCGGACGAGGACGCGGCCAACGCCGCCGCATACGTCCGGGTCATCGAGAACACCCCGCAGCTGCGGTCCCCCCTCGCCCTCGAGTCCCTGACCGAGAAGGACATCGCCGCCTACGACGGCGTGTACGTCAGCGGCGGCCACGGCGCCATCGGCGACCTGCCCAAGTCCGACGAACTCGCGCAGATCCTGCGCTGGGTCATCGCCCAGGACAAGCCGCTCGCCACCGTGTGCCACGGCCACACCGCACTGCTCGCACTGCGCGACGGCGAAGGCCGCTGGCCCTTCGAGGGCTACCGGATGACGGCCTTCTCGCACGCCGAGGAGATGGTCACCAACATGGCCGGCCGCCTCCCGCTGATCCTCGAGGTCGAGCTCACCCGGCTCGGCGCCCGCTACGAGAAGGCCGAAGCGATCTGGGACTCCCACGTCGTCGTGGACCGCAAGCTGACCACCGGCCAGAACCCGTACTCCTCCAAGGCCCTCGCGGAGACGTTCTTAACGCAGCTCGCGAAGGGCTAGCAACAGCCCACGCACCCGACACCGGAAGGCAGCCATGACCAAGCGCGCGCTCAGCGACCAGCCCTTGGCCAACCCCGGGAAGCTGTTCATCGGCGGCACATGGGTCCCCGCCCAGGACGGCCGTACCGAACCGGACATCAGCCCCGTCGACGGCCAGGAGATCGTGCCGGTGGCCCAGGCCACCGCGGCCGACGCGGACGCGGCCGTCGCCGCGGCCCGCAAGGCGTACGAAGAAGGTCCGTGGAGCAGACTCTCCGCTCAGGAGCGCGCGCTGCGGCTGAACCGGGTCGGTGAGCTCATCGAGCGCGACCTGGAGGAGATCGCCCTGCTGGAGACCGTGGACATGGGCAAGCCGTTCGCCTTCTCCAGCACGGTCGACGCTCCCATGGCCGCACAGCTCATGCACTACTACGCCGGCGCGGTGACCCGCGTCGACGGCTCCTCGCGGGCCCCGGCCGGCGGGCAGCTGGCCTACACCCTGCGCGAACCGCTGGGCGTGGTCTGCGCCATCACCCCGTTCAACTTCCCGCTGCTGCTGTCGATGACGAAGATCGCACCGGCTCTGGCGGCGGGGAACACGGTCGTCCACAAGCCCTCCCCGGCGACCCCCCTCACCGCCCTGAAGATCGCCGAGCTCTTCCAGGAGGCGGAGATCCCGGACGGCGTGCTGAACGTCATCACCGGTCCCGGCGTGGAACTGGGGGAGACCCTCACCGACCACCCGGACATCGACAAGATCGCCTTCACGGGATCCACCTCCGTCGGCCAGTCCATCATCCGCAAGGCGGCCGGCACCCTGAAGAAGGTGACGATGGAACTCGGCGGCAAGTCCGCCAACATCGTCTTCGCCGACGCCGACCTCGACGCCGCCGAGGAACTCGCCTTCTTCGGCATCTACTACAACAAGGGCGAGATCTGCACCGCCGGCTCCCGCCTGCTCCTGCACCGGCCCATCCACGACGAGATGGTCGAACGCCTCGTCCGCCGCGCCGCCGCCCTCAAGCCGGGCGACCCGCGCGACCCCGCCACCCTGTTCGGGCCGCTGGCCCACCGCGGCCAGTTCGACAAGGTCAGCTCCTACATCGAGGTCGGCGAGAAGGAAGGCGCGATCCTGCGCACCGGCGGCACCGGCTGGACCCCCGAAGGCGCCTCCAGCGAAGGCCTGTACTTCCTGCCGACCGTCTTCACCGGCGTCGACAACGGCATGCGGATCGCCCAGGAGGAGATCTTCGGCCCGGTCCTGTCGATCATCCCCTTCGACACCGAGGAGGACGCCGTGCGCATCGCCAACGACAGCGCGTACGGCCTCGCCGCCGGTGTCCACACCAAGGACCTGCGCCGCGCCCACCGGGTCGCCTCGCAGATCAAGGCCGGCACGGTCTGGGTGAACTGCTACAACCAGTACGACCCCTCCGTGCCCTACGGCGGCTACAAGGCCTCCGGCTACGGCCGCGAGTGCGGACCGGAATCCCTCGAGAGCTACACCCAGACCAAGTCGGTCTGGATCGGCATGGACTGAACCGGGCGCGGACCGAGAGACCGGCAACTGAGGAGCGTCAATGCGGACAGGCATCATCGGCACCGGACGGATCGGCACGGTCCTCGCGCGCATCCTCGTGGCGGCAGGCCACGAGGTCGTGCTCGCCAACGCCCGGGGCCCGCAGACCCTCGGCCCGCTCGTGGCCGAACTGGGACCGGCGGCCTCGGCGGCGCACCCCGCCAAGGCCGCCGGGCAGGCCGAACTCCTGGTGCTGATGGTGCCGTTCGACAGCGTGCGGGGACTCCTCCCGCCGCACGTGGTGCAGGACAAGGTGCTGGTGGACGCCACCAACGCGTTCACCGGCCCCGGCGACCCCGCCGACCTCGGCGGGCGCGGCTCCAGCGACCTGGTCGCCGAGTGGTATCCCGGCGCACAGGTCGTGAAATCCCTGAACACCATGCATTTCGAAACCCTCGCCGTCGCCGGCACGGCATCCGGTGAGCGCCTGGCGCATTACACGGCGGGCGACGACGGGAAATCGAAGGAAATCGTCGCGGGAATCATTACGGATCTGGGATTCGCACCCGTGGACACCGGCCCGCTGCACTCCGGGGGAATTCTCCAGCAGCCCGGCGGGCCCCTCTTCAACCGGCCGCTCACGGAAGCGCAGGCGCTGGCATGGATATCACACTGAACGTGAACGGAAGACCCGAGAAATTCACGGCGCAGCCGAACGAACTGCTCGTGGAACGGCTCCGCGACGGCCTCGGACTGACCGGCACCAAGGTCGGCTGCGACACCGGCCAGTGCGGCTCCTGCGTCGTCCGGCTCGACGGCCGCTCCGTCAAGAGCTGCCTGGTCCTCACGGCGTCGGCCGCCGGATCCGAGGTGGCCACCATCGAGGGCGTCACCACCCCCGGCGGGGAACTGACCGGCCTCCAGGAGGCACTGCGTCAGGAACACGGCACCCAGTGCGGGTTCTGCACCCCGGGCATGGTCATGGCCCTCGGCGAACTCGTCGACAACACCGCCGGCGGCGAGGCCCCCACCGAACCCGAGATCCGCGAGTGGCTCACCGGCAACCTCTGCCGCTGCACCGGCTACCACAGCGTCGTACGCGGAGTGCAGCGCGCCTGCGCCGCCGCCCGCACCGAAGCGCCCGCAGGCTCCTGCGCGTCCGGCACCGTCGGACAGGAGGCGTGAGGGACATGACCACAGTGACGGGGGAGGCCTCCCTCCCCGGCAACGGCGTCCTCGGCCGGCCGCTGGACAGCCGCGAGGACCCGCAGCTGCTGCGCGGCGAGGCGACGTACGTCGCGGACATCGACCTGCCCGGCACCGCCCACATGGCGATCCTCGGCAGCCCGGTGGCCCACGCGAAGATCCTCTCCATCGAGACCAAGGCGGCCGAGCAGCTGCCCGGCGTGCTGAAAGTGGCCACGGCCGCCGACTTCACCGACGTGATGCCGCTGCCCTGCATCTGGATACCCGGCGGGGTCGAGAGCCACTTCCCGCCCCACCCCTACGGACTTCCCGGCGCCCGCCCGGTCCTCACCGGCGACACCGTGCGCCACGTCGGCGACCCCATCGCCGTGGTCGTCGCCGAGACCCCGCGCCAGGCCGCGGCCGCACTGGCCGCCATCGCCGTCGAGTACGAGCCGCTGCCCGTGGTCACCCTGGCCGAGGAGGCGCTCGCCGAGGGCGCGCCCCAGCTCCACGAGGCCGTACCGGGCAACCTGAACGCGTACTGGACCTGCGGCGACAAGGACCGCACCGACGCGGCCATCGCCGAGGCGGAGGTCACGGTCGAACTCGACCTGGTCAACCAGCGCACCATCAACAGCCCCATCGAGCCCCGCGGCGCGGTCGGCGACTACAACGCCGCCACCGGCGAATACACCCTGTACGCCTCCACCCAGGGCCCGCACAACCACCGCTTCCTGCTCTCCGCACTGGTCCTCGGCATCCCCTTCAACAAGCTGCGGGTGGTCGCCCCGACCGTCGGCGGGAGCTTCGGCACCAAGGGCTACCTGTACCCCGACATGCCGCTGGTGCTGCTGATGTCCAAGGCGCTGGGCCGGCCCGTGAAGTGGGTGGACACCCGCACCGGGCTGATGAACTCCACCGTCCAGGGCCGCGACCACCGCCAGCACGTCACCCTGGCCGGCACCCGCGACGGCCGCATCACCGCCGTGCGCTGCACCAGCCACGCCAACCTCGGCGCCTACCCGTCGACGATCGGCCCCGGTGTGGCCACCGCCCTGATGGGCCGCTCCATCAGCGGGATGTACGACATCGACGCCGCGTTCTGCGAGGTCTACGCCGCCTTCACCAACACCGTCCCGCTGGGCGCCCAGCGCGGCAGCGGGCGGGCCGAGGCCGCCTTCCTGATGGAGCGCCTCGTCGACCGGTACGCCTCCGAGATCGGCATGGACCCGGCGGCGGTACGGCGCAAGAACCTGGTGCCGAAGGAGAAGTTCCCGTACGACAACGGCCTCGGCTGGACCTACGACTCCGGGAACTACCAGCTGAACTTCGACCGGGCGATGGAGCTGTCCGGCTACGCCGACATGCCCGCCCGCAAGGCCGAGGCCCGCACCCGCGGCAAGCGGCTCGGCGTCGGACTGGCCACCTACGTGGCCGTCTGCGGCGTCGGCCCCTCCACCCGGATGTCCAAGGAGGGCATGCTGGGCGGCACCTGGGAGAGCGCCAACATCCGGGTCCACCCGACCGGCGAGGTCACCGTCACCGTCGGCTCCGCCTCCACCGGCCAGAGCCACGGCACCGTCTTCGCCCAGGTCGCCGCCGAGGAACTCGGCATCGACCCGGCCCAGGTCCAGGTCCACGAGGGGGATACGCGGGGGGCACCGTACGGGCAGGGCACCTACGGCTCCCGCTCCTACAGCATGGCCGCGCCCGCCGTGGCGCTCACCGCCCGGAAGATCAAGAGCAAGCTGGTCAAGGCCGGCGCCGTCTTCCTGGGCATCCCCGAGGACAAGGCCGTCTACGCGGGCGGCACGGTCCACGAGGAGGGCAACGAGGCCAACGCCAAGACCTTCGCCGAGCTGGCGATGGCCCTGTGGTACGGCTGGGGCCTGCCCCCCGAGATCGAGCCCGCCCTCGACGAGACCACCCACTTCGACCCGCCGGACTTCAACTACCCCTTCGGGACGCACGTCGCGGTCGTCGAGGTCGACGAACTGACCGGCGAGACCGAGGTCGTGGCCTACACCGCCGTCGACGACGCCGGACACATCGGCAACCCGAAGGTGGTCCTCGGCCAGATCGAGGGCAGCATCGTGCACGGCCTCGGCCAGGCCCTCATGGAGGCGGCCGAGTACGACGGGAACGGGCAGCTCATCAGCTCCGACCTGAACCACTACGCCCTGCCGCGCGCGGCCGACGCGCCGTTCTTCGCCCTCGACAAGACGGTCACGCCCAGCCCGCACAACCCGCTCGGCGCCAAGGGCGCGGGCGAGATCGCCACCGTCCCGCCCGCCGCGGCCGTGGTCAACGCCGTCGTCGACGCCCTCTCCGACCTGGGCGTGCGGCACATCGACATGCCGCTCACCCCCGAGAAGGTCTGGCGCCGCCTGAGAGGGGAAGCCCAGTGATCCTCACCGAGTTCGACTACGTCCGGCCCGTCG
Organism: Streptomyces sp. NPDC046303; assembly: GCF_055588085.1. Classification (NCBI taxonomy): domain Bacteria; kingdom Bacillati; phylum Actinomycetota; class Actinomycetes; order Kitasatosporales; family Streptomycetaceae; genus Streptomyces; species Streptomyces sp. NPDC046303. The sequence continues at coordinate 52,690 of NZ_JBVJFA010000032.1, read as the reverse complement.
GCCTCGAAGAGGCGCTGACCCTGCTCGCCGGGACGCCCGGCGCCCGGGTGCTGGCCGGGGGGCAGAGCCTGCTGCCCGACCTGCGCACCGGGGCCGACCGGGCCCGGCTCCTGGTGGACATCCGCCGGCTCGAGGAGCTGCGGGGCACCTCCCGCGGCCCCGGCGGACTGCGGATCGGGGCCCTCACCACCCTCGCCGAGCTCTCCGCGGACCCGCTGGTCCGCACCGGGGCACCGGAGCTGGCCGCCGCGGCCCGCGCCAACGGCGACCCCCAGGTCCGCAACCTCGGCACCGTCGGCGGCAACCTCGCCGCCGGCGGACGCGCCACCGACCTGCCGGTGGCCGCCATCGCCGCCGGCGCCCGGGTGGAACTGGCCGGTCCCGGCGGGCTGTCGACCGTACCGGCCGAGGAGTTCGCGGCCTCCGGTGCGCCCGCGGGCACGGTCGTCACCGCCCTGCTGGTGCCCGCGGCCGGGCCGGCCGGCGCCTTCGAGAAGACCGCCGACCGGGCCACCCGCTACCCGGTGTGCGCCGCAGCCGTACGGATCACACCCGACGGCCCGCGCATCGCCGTCACCGGGGCCACCGCCCGCCCGCTGCGCCTGCGCGGGGCCGAAGACCGGCTGCGCGGGGGGCAGTACACCACGGACGCCGTCCTCGCGGCCTTCCGCGCCGAGCCCCGGGAGCTGTTCGTCCCCGGGCGCGGCACCTCGGCCGAGTACCTCGGCCACCTCGCGGGGGTCCTCACGGCCCGCGCCCTGGCAAGGGCCCAGGCCCTCGCCTGACCGCACACCACGGGCCCCCTCCCGGGGGCCCATCACGGGGGAGTTGAGCGAGCAGTGGCCGACACATCGAAGACGACCACGGAGGTCGGCGCGCACCCAGCCGCACCAGCGGCCAGGGCGCCCAGAGGCTCCGGATTCTGGTGGGTGGGCGCGGTCCTCGTCCTGCTGATGCTCTCCTCCTCCGTACCCTCCGCCCTCTACGTGCTCTACCAGCAGAAGTGGGACCTGTCCTCCGGCACGATCACCGTGGTGTTCGCGCTGTACGCGGTGACCGTGCTCGCCGGGCTCCTGCTGTTCGGGTCGCTGTCCGACACCCTGGGCCGGCGCCCCGTCCTGGCCGCCGGGCTGGTCCTGGCGATGGTCTCGATGGGACTGTTCGCCGGGGCCCAGGGGCTGGGTCTGCTGCTCGCCGCCCGCGCGGTACAGGGGCTGGCCGTGGGCCTGGCCACCGGGGCGATGGGCGCGGCCCTGCTGGAACTCAGCCCCGCCTCCCGGCCCGCGCTCGGCGCCCAGGTCAACAGCGCGGGGCCGACCGTGGGGATCGGGCTCGGCGGGATCGGGGCCGGCCTGCTCGTCCAGTTCGCCCCCGCACCGACCGCCCTGACGTACGTGCTGCTCATCGGGGCGTTCGCGGTGACCCTGGTGGGCGTGGTCCGGATGCGGGAGAGCGCACCGGGGGCGGGGGGCCGCTTCCGGGTGGTCCCGCACCGGATCCACGTGCCGGCCGGCTCCCGCGGCACCTTCGCCGTCCTGATCCTGACCATCGTCGCGGTGTGGTCCGTGGGCGGCTTCTACCTCTCGCTCGGCCCGCACCTGGCGCTCTCGCTCCTGGAGTCCACCAACTACCTCGTCGGCGGCGGCACGGTCGCGCTGCTCGCGGGCGCCGCCACCGCGGCCCAGCTGATGCTGGGCGGCGCCGAAGCCCTGCGCACCGCCGTGCTCGGGCTGTGCGGACTGCTCGCCGGCCTGGCTCTGGTCCTGCTCGCGCTGGGCCTCGGCTCGGCCGCCGTGTTCCTGGCGGCCACCGCGGTCCTCGGCAGCGGCTGGGGCGCCGCGTTCCTCGGCTCCTTCCGCGCGCTGAGCGGCCTCGCCGACCCGGCGCACCGCGGCGAACTGACCGCCGCCGTCTACGTGTTCGCGTACCTCGCGATGAGCGTGCCGGCGGTCCTCGCCGGGATGCTCACCAACATCCACGGCCTGCACCGCACGTCGGTCGGCTTCATGGCCGCCGTCGCCGCGGTGTGCGCCCTGGCCCTGGTGGTCACCCTGCGCCTGGCCGCCCGTACCCGCGCCGAAGGGAGGGCCGCGTGAGCGCCCTGGAACTGCGGTCCGCGCTGCGCGGGCTGGAGATCTTCGCCGGGATCACCGAAGAGCAGCTGGACTGGCTGGTGTCGGTCTCCGCGCCGCGGGTCCTCGCCGACGGGGAGGTCCTCTTCCGCGACGGCGAGGAGGCGACCGGCTTCCACGTCCTGCTCTCGGGCGGGCTGGTCGTCACCAAGGTCGTCGACGGGCGGGAGGAGGTGCTGACCCGGCACTCCACCGAGGAGGAGAGCGCCGCCGCCGAGGACCACGACGGCAAGCCCTCCGCCGCGCACCGCTTCACCGGCGAACTGCCCCTGCTGACCGAGGGCTCCTACGTGGCCACCGCGGCCGCGAGCGGCCCGTCGACCACCGTCGTGGCCTACTCGAAGCCGGTCTTCTTCGAGATGCTGACCCGCTGCCACGGGGTGGCCGCCGTACTGATTCCCGTACTGGCCTGGCGGATCAAGTCCTCCGAGGTGCAGGCCCGCAAACGGGCCACCGTGGAGGCGCTCGGCACGCTGGCCGCCGGCCTGGCCCACGAGCTGAACAACCCGGCGGCCGCCGTGGCCCGGGCCGCGCAGGAGCTGGCCCCCGCCCTGGACCGGCTCACCCGTACCGCCCAGGCCTGGGGCGCGGCCGCCAGCGGCGCGGAGCGTGCCGTCTTCGACCGGCTGGCGGACGAACTGGACAAGCTGCCGCCGCCGGCGACCACCGACCCGCTCGCCCAGGCCGACGCCGAGGAGGAGATCGCCGACTGGGCCGAGGAAGCGGGCACCGAACGGCCCGGGCTGCTCGGCTCGGGGGTCTCGGACCTCGGGCTGCAGCTGGGCTGGCTCCTGGAACGGCTGGAGGGCGTCGGCGAGCCGTCCCTGCCGGCCGCACTCGACCACCTGGCGGCGCTCCTGGAGATCCGCTCGCTCGCCGCGGAGCTCCGGGCGGCCGGTCCGCGGATCTCCCAACTGGTCTCCGCCACCCGGGATTACGCCAATCTCGACCGCGCCCCCGAACAGCGCTTCCCGGTCACCGACGGACTGGAGAACACGCTGGTCGTGCTGCGTGCCAAGCTCGCCGGGATCAGCATCGTGCGGGAGTACGAACCGGACCTGCCCGAACTGACGGGCTATCCCAGCGAGTTGAACCAGGTGTGGACCAACCTGGTCGACAACGCGGCCGAGGCCATGGAAGGCTCCGGCGTCCTCACCCTGCGCGCCCGGGCCGAGGGCGTCTGCATGGTCGTGGAGATCACCGACACCGGTCGCGGCATCCCGGAGGAATCCCTGCCGCGGATCTTCGAACCCTTCTACACCACCAAGGACGTGGGCAAGGGCACGGGCCTGGGGCTGCACCTCAGCTACCGCATCGTGACCCAGCGCCACCACGGGTCCATCACGGCCCGTTCGCGTCCGGGCGAGACCCGGATGGTGGTCCGGCTGCCCTTCGCCGGCAGCCCGCAGTCCTGCGCCCCACCTGCCGCACCACCCGAAGTGCCCACCTCCACCAGTTGAACGAACGGAGTCGACATGCCCAAGTACGACATCTCCACGCTGCACCCGGTGTTCGTGCGCCAGATGGAAGCGCTGGCCGCCCTGGACATCGAGGCGGTCATGAAGAACTACACGGACGACGCGGTGCTGTTGCGCTTCGAGGGCGTCTCGGTCGGCATCGACGCCGTTCGCGAGACGTTCACCGGCTATCTCACGGTGAAGCCCACCCTGGTGGAACTCCAGGAGTACATCGAGACGGACGACACCATCTTCTACCGGGCGATCATGAACCTGAACGGTGAACCGGAGCACGCGTTCGGGACGCTCGTGGTCCGCGATGGCCGAATCTGGCGGCAGACGGCCGGCTTTGGCGGCTGAGCGAAGAAATCTGGGTAGCGTGTGCGGGGAGGGCGGGTATCGTACGCCCTCCCCGTATGTGTGGCACGCGTAGATATATGCAAGTAGATATATGCAAGCAGTGGTGAAGGGGAGGTCATGGAGCGCGAAACCGGGCGGGTCGAGGCATTCAGTGATGGTGTATTTGCCATCATCATTACGATCCTCGTCCTGGAATTGAAGGTTCCGGAAGAAACGGGATCCGAGTTCTGGCACGGGGTCCGGGAACAGTGGCCGCATTACGCCGCCTATGTGGTGAGCTTCCTCATCATCGGCGTGATGTGGGTGAACCACCACACCATCTTCAGTCACCTCAAGCGGGTCGACCGACCGCTGTTGTTCCTGAATCTCCTGGTGCTCATGGTGGTATCGGTGATTCCCTACACGACCAACGTCCTGGCCGAACACCTCATGGCCGGCTCGGCCTCCCCGGCCGCCGTCCTCTACAGCCTCGTCACCGTGGCCTACGCCTTGGCGTTCCTGGCCTTCTGGTGGTACGTGACCCGGGTCGGCCACCTCTTCCACGAGCAGGTCGACAAGGAAGGCGCCCGCGCGACGCGGGTGCGCTTCGGGCTCGGCGCCATCGCCTACCCCCTGACCGTCGTCCTGGCGTTCTTCTCCGCCCCGCTCACCCTTGTCGCACACTTCCTGATCGCGATCTACTATGCGGCGAACCAGATCCCCATCCCCCTCGTGGTAGAGGAAGAGCGGCTCGAATCCGAGAGCGACCTCAGGAAGTAGCCGCCGGGGCCTACGGCCGTTCTTCGCGGTCAAGTAGGGTATTGGATCTAGTCTGGTCGCGGGGGAGGCTCCAGATGGCTCGCGTAGTCCTGCCGGAGGAATCCACGAAGGAAATCTCCGAATTGATCGACGTCCTGATCTCTCTGCTCTTCGAATCCTTACCCCGGCGGGACCAGCGAAACTGGGCCCGTGTTTATCTGAACGGCCTTGTGCGGACCAAAGGGAAGAAAACAATCCGCAACATCGCCGGAACGGGAGCCAGTTCCGTCGAGCAGAGCCTTCAGCAGTTCATCAGCAAGTCCCCCTGGGACTGGACTCCGGTCCGCCGCTCCCTCGCGCAGCACCTCGAACGCACCGCACAGCGCCCGCTGGCCTGGGTGCTCCAGCCCATGGTCATAGAGAAAGCCGGCGACCGCTCGGTCGGCGTCGGCCGGCAGTTCGTCCCGCAGCTGGGCCGCACCGCCAACTGCCAGCAGGCGAGCGGCATCTGGCTCGCCTCCAGCGAAGCCAGCTTCCCGGTCGAATGGACCCTCACCCTCCCCGGGCCCTGGACCAGCGAACTCCTGCGCCGCCGAAGGGCCGGAATCCCCGACACGGCCCGCTCCCTCACCCCCGCCCAGGACGCCGTACACGCCGTCCAGCGGATGGCCGCCACCTGGCAACTCCAGCGCCGGCCCGTGGTGATGGAGGTCGCCAACAGCGACCTCCCGCAGAGCATCGAGTCCTTCGCCCTTCAGGACATCCCGTTCGTCTTCAAGGTCGACGGCTCGCTGCCCGTCTCCTTCGGCGGCGCCGGCCGGCACAAACCCGGCCCGCACACCGCGCCCGCCCGCGAGCTCATCGACTCGCTGCGCTCCCAGCGCCGCGCCGTCGAATGGACCCGGCACGGCCGCGCCGAGGGCGCCGTGACCCTGCTGACCTCCGCCTCGGTCCTCGCCACCCCCAGCGAGGACCGGCCCGGGCCCGCGCCCACCACCCCGCTGCTGCTGGTCGGAGCCTGGACCGAAGCCGCCCTGCTGCCCTCCGAGTTCTGGATCACCAACATCGGCGACCGGCCCCTCGCCCAGCTGTTCCTGCTCGCCAAACTCACCGACCGCGTCTCCCTCGACTTCACCGAGACCTGCGAACCCGTGGGCATACGGGACTTCGAGGGCCGCTCCTTCCGCGGCTGGCACCACCACGCCACCCTGGCGAGCGTGGCCCACGCGGCCAAACTCCTGACCGCCTCGCGCGAGCGCGTGTCCGACGGCTACCCCGCACCCGCCCCCCGCGTCACCCGCTCCGCCGCCGCGGCCCGGCCACCCGCCGTCCTGCCGCCGCGACCGCTCATCCCCGGGCAGGCCCCCAGACGCGAGTACATCCGCTGATGCTCGACATCGCCGACGAGCTACGCGCGTGGTGTGCCGCGCGCCGGGAATTCGCCCTGGCCACCGTCGTGGCCGTCAGCGGGAGCGCGCCGCGCGGACCGGGCGCCTCGCTCGCCGTCGACGACCGGGGCACGGCCCTCGGATCCATTTCCGGGGGCTGCGTGGAATCCGCCGTGCACGAGCTCTGCCTCAGCGCCATCGCGTCGGGCGAGGGCGGCCTGCACCGCTTCGGCTACAGCGACGACGACGCCTTCGCCGTGGGCCTCACCTGCGGCGGAGTCCTCGACGTCCTGGTCACCCCGGTCCGCGGCGCGGACCCCGTCCGGCCGGTCCTCGGCTCGGTGCTCGACGCCGCCGCCGGCGGTACGAGGGCCGCGCTGGCCCGGGTGGTGTCCGGGCCGCCGCCCCAGCGGGGCCGGGCGCTCGCCGTGCACGCCGACGGATCGTACGAGGGCGGGCTCGGCGGCGGCGCGGCCCTGGACCGGGAGGCGGCCGAACGGGTCCGGGCCCTGCTGCTGGCCGGGCGCACCGGCACCGCCGAGCTCGGCACGGCCGGCGGACTGTGCGGGGAGCCGCTGACCCTGCTCGTCGAATCGGCCGCCGAGCCGCCGCGGCTGCTCGTCTACGGGGCCATCGACTTCGCCGCCGCCCTGGCCCGGATGGGCGCCTTCCTCGGACACCGGGTCACCGTCTGCGACGCCCGGCCCGTCTTCGCGACCCCGGCCCGCTTCCCCGGCGCCGACGAGGTCGTCGTCGACTGGCCGCACCGGCACCTGGCCGCGGAATGGGACGCGGGCCGGCTGGACTCCCGTACCGCCGTCTGCGTCCTCACCCACGACGCCAAATTCGACGTACCGCTGCTGTCCCTGGCCCTGCGGCTGCCGCTGACCTACGTCGGAGCCATGGGATCACGGCGCACCCACGCCGAACGGGTGGAGCGGCTGCGCGCGCAAGGAGTGCCCCAGGAGGCACTGGACCGGCTGCGCTCCCCGATCGGCCTCGACCTCGGCGGTACCAGCCCCGAGGAGACGGCCCTGGCCATCGCCGCCGAGTTCACGGCCGTCCGGCACGGCGGATCGGCCCTCCCGCTGGCGGCCGGGCACCGGCCGATCCACCGCCGCAGGACCAAGGCCCTCGATCCCGTAGGAAACGACCAGACGGCCCGGAATGTCCTGGACGATCAGCCGGGGCGGCGTAAACCCCGGGTCGTGGGAGAATGAAGTACGTGCGTTTCCTCGGCGCCCCGTCGAGGCCATAGAAGGATCCTTCGATCGACTGGGATGTTCAGCACGTGCGTTTCCTCAATGACCAGAAGCCGCCGTACGACCTGACGTACGACGATGTGTTCATGGTGCCGAGCCGCTCCGCGGTCGGTTCCCGCCAGGGCGTGGACCTCTCCTCGCCCGACGGCACCGGCACCACCATTCCGCTCGTCGTGGCGAACATGACCGCCATCGCGGGCCGCCGGATGGCCGAGACGGTCGCCCGCCGCGGCGGCATCGTCGTCATCCCGCAGGACATCCCGATCGAGGTCGTCACCGACGTCATCTCCTGGGTGAAGACCCGCCACCTCGTGCTCGACACCCCGATCACGCTGGCGCCCACCCAGACGGTGGCCGACGCGCTGTCCCTGCTGCCCAAGCGCGCCCACGGCGCCGGCGTCGTCGTCGACGCCGAGGGCCGCCCGGTCGGCGTCGTCACCGACCACGACCTCACCGGCGTGGACCGCTTCACCCAGCTCTCCGAGGTCATGTCGAAGGAGCTGCTGCTCATCGACGCCGACATCGACCCCCGTGAGGCCTTCAACAAGCTCGACGCGGGCCACCGCAAGCTGGCCCCGGCCGTCGACAAGGACGGCAAGCTCGTCGGCATCCTCACCCGCAAGGGCGCGCTGCGCGCGACCCTGTACACCCCGGCCACCGACGCCGGCGGGAAGCTGCGCATCGCGGCCGCCGTCGGCATCAACGGCGACTTCGCGGCCAAGGCCAAGCAGCTGCTCGACGCGGGCGTGGACACGCTCGTCATCGACACGGCGCACGGCCACCAGGAGTCGATGATCAACGCGATCAAGGCCGTCCGCGCGCTGGACCCGCAGGTCCCGATCGTGGCCGGCAACATCGTCGCCGCCGAGGGCGTCAAGGACCTCATCGACGCCGGCGCGGACATCATCAAGGTCGGCGTGGGCCCCGGCGCCATGTGCACCACCCGCATGATGACCGGTGTCGGCCGCCCGCAGTTCTCCGCGGTGCTGGAGTGCGCGGCGGAGGCCAAGAAGTACGGCAAGCACGTGTGGGCCGACGGCGGTGTCCGCCACCCGCGTGACGTGGCGATGGCGCTGGCCGCCGGCGCGTCGAACGTGATGATCGGCTCCTGGTTCGCGGGGACGTACGAGTCCCCGGGCGACCTGCAGCAGTCCGCCGACGGGCGCCTCTACAAGGAGTCGTTCGGCATGGCCTCGGCGCGTGCGGTGCAGAACCGCACCTCGGAGGAGTCGGCGTACGACCGGGCCCGCAAGGGTCTGTTCGAGGAGGGCATCTCCACCTCGCGGATGTTCCTGGACCCGTCCCGTCCGGGTGTCGAGGACCTGATCGACTCGATCATCGCCGGTGTCCGCTCCTCGTGCACCTACGCCGGTGCGGGCTCCCTCGCGGAGTTCGAGGAGAAGGCCGTCGTCGGCGTCCAGTCCGCCGCCGGTTACGCGGAGGGCAAGCCGCTGCACGCCAGCTGGAGCTAGGTCTCTGTGCCGTGGCCCCGGCCCCGTCTCCTCGGACGGGGCCGGGGCCACGCGCGTACCCGGCCGCGCCGCCACTGCTGGGGCTCCGCCCCAGGGGGCCGCGCCTCACACGCCGGCGGGGCTGGATATGCCTCCGGCGGCGCCTCAAACGCCGGCGGGGCTTGGATGTGGCCGCCGTAGCGCTGGAGGTGCGGGCCCCGCGCCCCCGCCGGACAGCCCCGCCGGCGTTTGAGGCGCGGGGTGTGGGGAGCGGAGCCCCAGGGGCCCGGCCTTCGACCGGTCGGCGATCGGCTGCGCCGGATCCGCCAGGCGGCGGACAACTCCATGGCGCGGGCCGGTCACGCTCAGGTCGTCGACCCGGAAGGGGCAAGCCCGTCAGTGCCGGGGAGGATGCGGTCCCGGAGGGGAACTGTGCACGCCCGCACGGTACTTCGGTATCCGCACGGTCACCTTCAGGCCGGCGCCGACGCCCGTCTCGATCACCGGCCCGTAGTCGTCCCCGTACACCTGCCGGATCCGCTCGTCGATGTTGGGCAGTCCGATGCCGGAGGAGGAGCCGGCGTGTTCCCCGGCCAGGATCCGGCGCAGCAGCGCCGGATCCATCCCGACCCCGTTGTCCTCGACGGTGATCACCGCCTCGGCGCCCGCGTCCCGCGCGGTGATGGTGATCCGGCACTCCTCGGGGGAGTCCTCCAGGCCGTGCTTCACGGCGTTCTCCACCAGCGGCTGGAGGCACAGGAAGGGCAGCGCCACCGGCAGTACCTCCGGCGCCACCTGCAAGGTCACCTTCAGCCGGTCCCCGAACCGGGCCCCGGCCAGCGCCAGATACTGCTCGATGGAACGCAACTCCTCGGCCAGCGTGGTGAATTCCCCGTGCCGGCGGAAGGAGTACCGGGTGAAGTCCGCGAACTCCAGCAGCAGGTCCCTGGCCCGCTCCGGATCCGTCCGGACGAACGAGGCGATCGCGGCCAGCGAGTTGAAGATGAAGTGCGGGGAGATCTGCGCCCGCAACGCCTTGATCTCCGCCTCCATCAGCCGGGTCCGCGACCGGTCCAGCTCCGACAGCTCCAGCTGTACGGAAACCCATCGCGCGACCTCCGTCGCGGCCCGCACCAGCACCGCGGACTCCTGCGACCCGTAGGCCACCAGCGCCCCCAGCACCCCGTCCTCGCCCGTCAGCGGTGCCACCACCGCCCACTTCAGCGGACAGTCGGGCCGCTGGCACCCGGTCCGCACGCTCTGGCTGCGCCCCGACTCCAGCATCACCGCGACCCGGGCCATCGCCCGCCGCTGGTGGTGGTCGGCGCCCGGGCCGTCCCAGGCCAGCACCGCCTCCCGGTCGGTCAGGCACAGCGCCTCCGTGCCCAGCAGCGACCGCAGCCGCCGGGCGGCCTTGCGGGCGGCGTCCTCGGTCAGCCCGGCCCGCAGCGGCGGAGCGGCCAGCGAAGCCGTGTGCAGGGTGTGGAACGTGGCCCGCTCCACCGGCGTCCCCAGGTCCAGCCCGGCCGCCCGCTCCCCGCGCCGGGCCTGCCACCGGCCCGCCAGCCAGCCCGCGGCCAGCATGAGGACCGCGCCCGCGACCGCCAGCGCCGCCGGCCCCGCCCCGCTCACTTCGTACCCTCCCCCTCGCTCCGCTGGGGGGACCCCCACGCCCGGTCCCCGGCCACCACGTTCTCCGGCAGGTGCAGCCGCGCCAGAGTCGCCGCCGTCCCGGCCGGGATCCGCGACGGGGTGGCCAGCGACACCAGCACCATCGTCAGGAACCCGAGCGGCACCGACCAGGCCGCGGGCCACGCCAGCAGGGTGTGCGCCCAGCCCGCCGGGGCCAGCCCGCCCCGGGTCGCCAGCACCGCGCTGAGCGCCGCCCCGCCACCCGTGACCAGCCCCGCCACCGCACCCGGCGGGGTCAGCCGCCGCCACCAGATGCCCAGCACCAGCAGCGGACAGAACGACGAGGCCGACACCGCGAAGGCCAGCCCCACCGCGTCCGCCACCGGCACGTCGCGGGCCGCCACGCTCCCCGCCAGCGGCACCAGGGTCGCCAGCAGCACCGCGAAGCGGAAACTGCGCACCCCGCGCGTCGGCAGCAGGTCCTGGTGCAGCACCCCCGCCACCGCCATCGTCAGACCCGAGGCCGTCGACAGGAACGCGGCGAAGGCGCCCCCGGCCAGCAGCGCCCCGAGCAGGTCCCCGAGCACTCCGCCCAGCATCCGCTCGGGCAGCACCAGTACCGCCGCGTCCGCGGCCCCGGTGAGCGCCAGCTCGGGCGCGTAGATCCGGCCCAGCGCCCCGTACACCGGCGGCAGCAGGTAGAAGACCCCGACCAGGCCGAGCACCACCAGGGTGGTGCGCCGCGCGGCCCGCCCGTTGGGGCTGGTGTAGAACCGCACCGCCACGTGCGGCAGGCCCATGGTCCCGAGGAACGTCGCCAGGATCAGCCCGTACGTCGCGTACAGCCGGTATCCCGAGTGGTCCCCGGACAGCGGCTGCGACCAGCTGGACGTGCCCATGCCCGCCTCCGCCCGGGTGTCGGGGACGGGCGTGTCCGGGACGAACTCCAGCCGCGCGTTCGCCCGTACGGCGTGCTCCCCGGCCGCGAGGGTCAGCGGGACCGCGTCGTACGTCCGCCCGTCCACCTGCCCGGTCACCGTCAGCGTGAGCGGCGCCTCCACCGACAGCCGCACGTCCTCGGCCACCGTGACGGAGGTGTGCTCGCGGAAGACGGCCGGCGCGTCGAAGGTGGCCCGCGGCGCCCCGTCCCCGGCCCAGGCGGCCACCAGGAAGAAGGCGGGGACCAGCAAGGCGGTGAGTTTGAGCCAGTACTGGAAGGCCTGCACGAAGGTGATGCTGCGCATCCCGCCGGCGGCGACGGCCGCGCTCACCACGAAGGCCACCACCACCCCGCCCACCCAGTGCGGGGCCCCGGTCAGGATCTCCAGGGTCAGGCCCGCCCCCTGCAGCTGCGGCAGCAGGTACAGCCAGCCGACCCCGACCACGAACAGCACCGCGATCCGGCGCACCGCCTGGGACTCCAGCCGCGCCTCGGCGAAGTCGGGCAGCGTGTACGCGCCCGAGCGGCGCAGCGGCGCCGCCACCAGCACGAGCAGCACCAGGTACCCGGCGGTGTACCCCACCGGGTACCAGAGCAGCTCGGGCCCCTGCAGCAGCACCAGCCCGGCCACCCCGAGGAAGGACGCGGCGGAGAGGTACTCCCCGCTGATCGCGGCGGCGTTGAGGCGGGGCCCCACCGTGCGGGAGGCGACGTAGAAGTCGGAGGTGGTCCGGGATATGCGCAGCCCGAGCGCGCCGACGAGGACGGTGGCCAGGACGACGACGGCGACCGCGGTCAGCGCGTACGTCTGGTTCACCGGGGGTCCTTCGGCCGGGGGAGGGTGACGGGAGTCTATGCACGGCCCCGGCGTTGCAACAGGCGACATCCGGCCCGTACGCGGCTCCGGCCGGGGGTCGCCGCTGCGCGGAGCCTTTCCCCCACCCCGCCCCTTCCCGAAACCGGGGCTCCGCCCCAGACCCCGGCCCTCAAACGCCGGGCGGGCTGGAATTGCCCTCCGGGCCATCCAGCCCCGCCGGCACCCCGGCTTCGTCAGACGGCCGGGTCCCGGTGCTCCGCACAGTCCCGCAGCGCGATCTCCAGCTCCACGTAGGACTCCTCCGCCCGCCGAAAGGCCAGCGTCAGCGCCGCCTCCGCCCGGGGCGGCACCTGACCGCGGACCCCCTCGCCCGCCTCGTACACGACATCGGCCCAGCGCGCGGCGGCACTCCGCAGACGGGCCAGCATCGCCTCGGCCTCGGCCGGTCCGGCCGGCGCGCTGCGCGGCAGTCCGGTCAGTGCGTCGAGCAGCGCCTGGATCTCGGACATCACGCTCCTCCCGCGCCGGAAGATCCACGATACGCGGGGCGGCGGACGCCGGTGGGCCGTTCACCCCGCGGTGCGGCCGACGGCGCCGGCGGATCGCCGTACGCCCCTCGGCGTGCGACGAACGGCGCCGCTCCGCCGCCGGACGGTCAGCCGGTCGCGTGCCGCATCAGCAGGTCCCGCAGCTGCCGCGCATGGCGACGGCTCACCTGGAGCTCCGCCGACCCGACCCGGACGCTCGTGGTGCCCGCGTCCAGACGGAGTTCGTCGATCCGGGCCAGGGCCACCAGATGGCGGCGGTGGATCCGCACGAACCCGCGGGCCGCCCACCGCTCCTCGAGCGTGGACAGCGGGATGCGGACCAGGTGACTGCCCTCGTCGGTGTGCAGGCGGGCGTAGTCGCCCTGCGCCTCGACGTACGCGATGTCGGCGATGGCCACGAACCGGGTGACGCCGCCCAGCTCGACCGCTATCTGGTCGGGCGCCCGGTCGGCGACGGCGACCTCGGCCGTCTGGCGGGGCGGCAGGGAGGGCAGGGGCGCGCCGGGCTGCCCCAGCTGGGCGCACGCCCGCCGCACGGCCTCCGCCAGCCGCTCCGGGCGCACCGGCTTGAGCACGTAGTCCACGGCCTTGAGGTCGAAGGCCTGTACCGCGAACCCCTCGTGGGCGGTGACGAACACGATCAGCGGCGGCCGCGCGAACCCGGCGAGCAGCCGGGCGATGTCGAGCCCGGTCAGCCCGGCCATGTGGATGTCGAGGAAGACCACGTCGATGCCGTCCGCGCCGTCCGGCCCGGCCTCCAGGGCCACGGTGATGCGGCGCAGCGCCTCGGTGGCGTCGGAGGCGCCCTCCGCACTGCGGATCCGGGGATCGGAGCGCAGCAGGTAGAGGAGCTCCTCCAGGAGCGGCTTCTCGTCGTCGACGGCCAGTACGCGCAGCATGCGGGGAGTTTAGGAGGTCGTACCGGCCGGACGGAACGGCGCGCGGCCCCGCCCCGGGGGAGGGAGGGCAGGGCCGCGCGGTCGGGAGGTGGGGGGAGCGGGGGGTTACTGGACGGTGATGAGCTTGCCGTCGGGGGCGACCGCGTACCAGGTGCCGCCGACGCCCTGGCCGTTGATGTCACCGGGCTTCTTGTCACCGGCGAAGGTGTACACCGGCCAGCAGTCGACGGTCTGCTGCTTCGTGCCGTCCGGGCGGTCCAGCACGAGGTAGTTCCGCTCGGTGATCCCCTTCGCGTTCGCCTTGTCCACCGGCGGGACGACCGGCCACTTGACCAGGCAGTCGCCGACGCACTGCGAGACCATCGGCCATGCGGTGTCCGGCTTGAACCGGTAGACGGTCATGCCCTTGCCGTCGACGATGTGGTCACCCAGCTTGGGGTCCTTCGCCACGGAGAGCGCCGCGCCCGCCTCGGCCGCGCCCGCCTCGGCCGCACCGCCCGCGCCCGCACCGCCCGCGGCCGGAGCCGCCTTCGCCGCCTTCTTGCCGTCGGGGGCGAACGCGAACCACACCCCGCCGACGCCCTGGCCGTTGAAGTCGCCGGCCTTGGCGTCCTTGGTGAAGCGGTACGCGGGCCAGCCCGCCACCGTCAGCTGCTTCGTGCCGTCGCTGCGCACCACCTCGCCGAGCAGCGCCGGGTCCATGCCCGCGGCGGCGGTGGCGTCGCCGGCGGCGACCACCGGCCAGGTCTTCGCGCAGTCCCCGTCGCAGTTGGACTTCGACGGCTTGGCGGTGTCCTTGTCGAAGCGGTACAGGGTGAGGCCGGCGCTGTCGGTGAGGACGGAGCCGAGCTGCTCGCTGCCGGCGATCGCCAGCTGCCCGCCGGGCTTGGCGCCCGAGCCGTCGGCGGCGGGCTGGGAGGAGGCCGGGGCGGCGGCCCCGGCCGGCTTGGCCGTGTCGGCGGCCTTGTCCTCCGACGGGCCGCAGGCGGTCGCCGCCAGGACGACGGCGATGGTGGCCGCGACGAGGGTGGTTCCGCGCTTGATGCCCATGGTGATCTCTCCCACGTTTCGTGTCCGTTCCGCGCCGTCGCCCCAGCGGCGGCAACTGTGCACAGGACACGCCCCGGGGGGTCCGGTCCGTTCACGGCGGACGCTGTGGGCTGTTTCACTCAGCCCGCGTCGAACCCGGCCCGCCGCAGGGCCGTGGCCACAGCGAGGCCGAGCACCTGGTGCCCGGCGTCGTTGGGGTGCAGCCCGTCCTCCAGGTGTTCGGGACCGAGCAGGTCGCGGCCCGGGAGCACGGCGAGCCGATCGTCCCCGGCGGCGATCCGGTCCCGGGTGGCGCGCTCCATCGCATCGCGCAGGGCGCCCAGGGTGGCGCCGAGCCGGTTCGGGGTGCGCTCGGCGTCGGGCCGCAGGACGGGGGAGACCAGCAGGAGCGGGGTCCGCGGATGCCCCTGGCGGACCAGGTCGAGGAACGCGCGGGTGGTCTCGTACAGCAGGGGGGCGGAGAACGGCACCCGCGACCAGCAGTTGGTGCCGAAGGCGAGGGTGAGGACGTCGGCGGGCAGCCCGGCGAGCTGTTCGGCGGTGGCGAGCTCGCCGCGGGCGGCGCCCGCGTAGCCGAGGTTGACCGTGTCCCAGCCCAGCGCCCGGCCGGTGACCGCGGGCCAGCCGTGGGCGGGCCGGGTGGACCACCAGCCCTCGGTGATCGAGTCCCCGTGCACCACCCAGCGCGGGGCGGGCGGCGGCGGGGCCAGCGGGCCGCCGATCCCGCGCAGGCCGAGGACCAGCGGGGACTGGGTCTCGGGCGGGTGGATGGTGAAGGGGCCCGGCCCGCCGCCCAGTTCGATGCGTACGACGGCCTCCGCGGCCGGTTCGGTGAACACCTCGCGGACCATCCCGTGCCGGTCCCACAGCGCGAAGCCGTGCGCGAGGTCGCGCAAGGCGTCGGTGGGGCCGGGCACGGTGGCCCGGTAGCGGATCTCCACCGCCCGCGCGGTCCCGGTGGTGAATTCGAGCCGCACCCCGATGGGCAGGGTGGCCCGCTCGCCGGTGTCCCAGGGCAGCCGCATGGTGTCGGCGGGGTCCGCCCGCACGGGCCGCCCCTCGTCCAGCCAGGCGACCCCGCGCAGGAACGGTCCGGGGTCCTGCCACAGATCCAGGTCCATGGCGGCA
The DNA here is from genome assembly GCF_055588085.1 of Streptomyces sp. NPDC046303. Taxonomy (NCBI): domain Bacteria; kingdom Bacillati; phylum Actinomycetota; class Actinomycetes; order Kitasatosporales; family Streptomycetaceae; genus Streptomyces; species Streptomyces sp. NPDC046303. The sequence continues at coordinate 36,888 of NZ_JBVJFA010000032.1, read as the reverse complement.
CGCTGCGGGAGATCTGACGAGCTGTCAAGAACGCCGGTCGAGGACCGCTGTGCACTGATCGATCATCCGCGCGCAACAAAGGACCATCTGGGACAGATCCGCGCAACGATCGTGCGGCAATGTGCAAGGATGGTGCATTACGGGCGGTATCACTCAGCTCGTAGGCTCACTCGCTGTACGTGGAGTGGCGCGGACCGCCTGCTCGGCGGTCCTCCCATGCCCAGGCGGGCTTCCGCTCGCCTGCTCCTGCTCCGGACCGCTGCGGTCGACGCCTGAATCCCCACCCGCAGCAAGAAGGAGTCCCCCCGTGCTCGACCACGGCCAGGCGCCACCCGCCACGACCGAGCCCCGCAGGCCCGCCCACCCGCTGCTCCGCCGCAAGCCCGTCGAGCGGCTGGTCGCCGAGGGCGGCCAGGGCGAGGGCGGCTCGCTGCGGCGCTCGCTCACCATGTGGCAGCTGACGATGATCAGCATCGGCGCGACGCTGGGCACGGGCATCTTCGTGGTCCTGGGCGAGGCCGCCCCCAAGGCCGGCCCGGCCGTGACGATCTCGTTCGTCATCGCGGGCCTGACCGCGCTGTTCTCGGCCCTGTCCTACGCGGAGCTCGCCGGATCCGTCCCCGTCTCCGGCTCCTCGTACTCGTACACCTACGCCACCATGGGCGAGCTCATCGCCTGGGTCTGCGGCTGGTGCCTGGTCCTGGAGTACGCCGTGTCGGTCGCGGCCGTGGCCGTCGGCTGGGGCCAGTACCTCAACGAGCTCCTCGACGGGACCCTCGGCTTCACCATCCCCGAGGGCCTCTCGGCCCCGCTGGGCGAGGGCGGCTGGATCAACCTGCCCTCGCTGGTCGTCGTCCTGCTCGCCATGGTCTTCCTGATGCGCGGCGCCAAGGAGAGCGCCCGGATCAACACGATCATGGTCGCGGTGAAGATCGTCACGCTGCTGCTCTTCATCGGCATCGGCGTCATGGGCATCAAGGCCGGCAACTACGCCCCGCTCGCCCCGCTCGGCGTCACCGGCATCAGCGCCGCCGCCTCCACGCTCTTCTTCTCGTACATCGGCTTCGACGCCGCCTCCACCGCCGGTGAGGAAGCCAAGAACCCGAAGAAGGACCTGCCGCGCGCGATCATGCTCTCGCTGGGCATCGTCACCGTCCTGTACTGCCTCGTCGCGCTCGTCGCCGTCGGCGCCATGCCGTGGCAGGACTTCGAGGGCACCGAGGCCGCGCTCGCCCAGATCATGACCGACGTCACCGGCCACAGCTTCTGGGGCGTCGTCCTCGCGGCCGGCGCGGTCGTCGCGATCGCCTCCGTCGTCTTCGCCGTCCTGTACGGACAGACCCGCATCCTCTTCGCGATGTCCCGCGACGGCCTCGTCCCCAAGGCCTTCGCCAAGGTCGACGAGAAGACCGGCGTCCCGCGCGTCAACGTACTGATCGTCTCGCTCTTCTGCGGCGCGCTGGCGGCCTTCATCCCGCTGGGCGAGCTGGCCAACGCGACCAGCATCGGCACGCTCTTCGCCTTCGCCCTGGTCAACGTCGCGGTCGTGATCCTGCGCCGCACCAAGCCCGACATGCCGCGCACCTTCAAGGTGGCGCTCTTCCCCGTCACGCCGATCCTCGGCTTCCTCGCCTGCGGCTACATGATGTACAGCCTGCCGGTCGCCACGTGGGTCGCGTTCGGTGGCTGGATGGCCGTCGGCCTCGTGGTCTACTTCCTGTACGGCATCCGCCGATCCAGCCTGGCCACAGCAGAAAAGTGATCCACCCGCAGTGCGACTGAACGATCTCGACGAACGCATCGTGCACGCCCTCGCCGAAGACGCCCGCCGCTCCTACGCGGACATCGGCTCCGAGGTCGGGCTCTCCGCCCCCGCCGTCAAGCGGCGCGTGGACCGGCTGCGGGCCGAAGGCGCCATCACCGGCTTCACGGTCCGCGTGGACCCCGCCGCGATGGGCTGGGAGACCGAGGGCTTCATCGAGATCTACTGCCGCCACAACACCTCGCCGGACGACATCCGGCGAGGCCTGGAGCGGTACCCCGAGGTGGTGTCCGCGTCGACCGTCACCGGCGACGCGGACGCCCTCGTCCAGGTCTTCGCCTCCGACATGCGCCACTTCGAGCGGGTCCTGGAGCGCATCGCGGGCGAGCCCTTCGTGGAGCGCACCAAATCGGTCCTGGTGCTCTCCCCGCTGCTGCGCCGCTTCACCTCCGGCGCCCCGGCGTAGCACCTTCGAGGTCCCGGCCGCGCAGCGAGCGGCGTTCCTCCTCCGTCAGGCCGCCCCACACCCCGAACGGCTCGCGGGTGCGCAGCGCGTGGTCCAGGCAGGCCGCGCGCACCGGGCACACCGCGCAGACCCGCTTGGCGGCCGCGTCCCGCTCCTCGCGGTCCTCGCCGCGCTCACCGGCGGGATGGTAGAACCGGCCGGATCCCAGATCCCGGCAGGCGGCCCTGGCCTGCCACTCCCAGAAGTGGTGGGTGGCCCCCGGCAGGCGGGTGACGTCCGTCATGGCAGTTCCTTTCCGTGGGTTGTCCCGCGTCTGACCGCTGGACGCCCACCGAAACCCCGCCCTTCACAACCGCCCCCGGATCAAACCTTTTTGGCGGGCGTACGCAGCCCCAGGAAATCCGGGCGGCGCCGCAGCTCGAAACCCATCGACGCGTACAGCCGCAGCGCCCCCGTGTTCTCCGCCGCCGCATGCAGGAACGGGCTGTCCCCCCGCTCCCGCACCGCCGCCGCGACCGCCCGTATCAGCCGCCCGGCCAGACCCCGGCCGCGGTGCTCCGGATGCGTGCACACCGCGCTGATCTCCGACCAGCCGGCCGGCCGCATCCGCTCCCCGGCCATCGCGACGAGCCGGCCCTCGTGCCGGATCCCCAGGTACGTGCCCAGCTCGACCGTCCGGTCCAGGAACGGCCCCGGCCGGGTCAGGTCCACCAGCTCCAGCATCTCCGGCACGTCGGCGGGCCCCAGCGGGACCGCCTCCGGCGCGGCCCCGGCCCGTACCGCCCGCCCGTCGAGCTGCACGCCCGGGATCGCCACCTCCGTCTCCCAGCCCGGCGGCGGGGTCAGCAGCCCCGTCACCCAGACGCCCTCGCCGGGCCCTGCCAGCGCCGCCAGATCCGCCCACGCCGCGGGGTCCGCCGGGTCGCGGAGGGCGGCGAAGGGGCTCGCGTCCCCGGTGTAGCGGGCGGCCAGGCCCGCCGGCCCCAGTTCGGCGAAGCCGCGGTGCGGCCCGGTCAGCGCCGACCAGACCGGGTTGTCGAGTACCTCGGGGGACATCGGGTGCGCGCTCCTTCGGTCGATGACGGCCACGGCTGGTCAACGCGCGATGATCTCCGTTTCCTTCCCCGTCACCGGGCCCGCGGACCCCCGCGCAACGAATCTCCGCGCCAGACCGGGAACGCGCAACGAATCGATGCGCGCAGCGCAACGGTCACGGCTTGTCCCGGTCGAACGCCCGAACGTACCGTTTTACGACCCCACCCCACCTGTCACAGAGGTAGTCCATGCCCCCGCTGCGCACCGCCCTCCTCCAGAGCTCCGGACGGCTCGGCGACACCGCCGAGAACCTCAAGGCGCTCGACGAGGCCGCGGCACGCGCCGCACAGGGCGGGGCCGGGCTCCTCGTGACCTCGGAGATGTTCCTCACCGGCTACGCCCTGGAGGTCCAGGACATCGCCGCCCTCGCCGAACCGGCCGACGGCCCCTCCGCCGCCGCCATCGGCGAGATCGCCCGCCGCCACGGGGTCGCCGTCCTGTACGGCTACCCCGAGCGCGCCGGCGAGGCCGTCTTCAACGCGGCGCAGCTCATCGGCCCCGACGGGGACCGGAAGGCGAACTACCGCAAGACGCACCTCTTCGGCTGCTTCGAGCAGGACGCCTTCACCCCCGGAGACACCACCGTCGTCCAGGCGGACCTCGGCGGCCTCCGCATCGGCATCATGATCTGCTACGACGTGGAGTTCCCCGAGAACGTCCGCGCCCACGCGCTCGCCGGCACCGACCTCCTCCTGGTGCCGACCGCGCAGATGCACCCGTTCCAGTTCGTCGCCGAACAGCTCGTCCCCGTACGGGCCTTCGAGAACCAGATGTACATCGCGTACGTCAACCGCACCGGCCCGGAAGGCGAGTTCGAGTTCGTCGGACTCAGCTGCCTGGCGAGCCCCGACGGGGTCACCCGTACCCGGGCCGGACGCGGCGAGGAGCTGGTGTTCGGCGAGGCCGACCCCGAGCTGCTGAGCGCGTCCCGCACGAACAACCCGTACCTGCGCGACCGCCGCCCCGGGCTCTACGCCTCCCTCGTCTGACCCCCCTCCCGCTCCTCCGCTTCCCCAGCCCTGCCGCAAGGAGACGTACCCCCATGACGTCCACGGTGCCCACCACCGCCGTCCCGCACAGCGACGGACAGCCGCCGATCACCATGTTCGGCCCGGACTTCCCGTACGCGTACGACGACTTCCTCGCCCACCCGGCGGGCCTGGGCCAGATACCCCCGACCGAGTTCGGCACCGAGGTCGCCGTCATCGGCGGCGGACTCTCCGGCATCATCTCGGCCTACGAGCTCATGAAGATGGGCCTCAAGCCCGTCGTCTACGAGGCCGACCAGATCGGCGGCCGCCTGCGCACCGTGGGCTTCGAGGGCGCCGGCACCGAGGAGCTGACCGCGGAGATGGGCGCGATGCGCTTCCCGCCGTCCTCCACGGCGCTCCAGCACTACATCGACCTCGTCGGCCTGGTCACCGAGCCCTTCCCGAACCCGCTCGCCGAGGCCACCCCCTCGACGGTCGTCGACCTCAAGGGCGAGACCCACTACGCCGAGACCATCGCCGACCTCCCGCAGGTCTACCGCGACGTCGCCGACGCGTGGAACGCCTGCCTGGACGAGGGCGCCGACTTCTCCGACATGAACACCGCGATGCGCGAGCGGGACGTCCCGCGCATCCGCGAGATCTGGGCCAAGCTCGTCGAGAAGCTCGACGACGAGACCTTCTACGGCTTCCTCTGCAAGTCGGAAGCCTTCCAGTCCTTCCGCAAGCGCGAGATCTTCGGCCAGGTCGGCTTCGGCACCGGCGGCTGGGACACCGACTTCCCGAACTCCATCCTGGAGATCCTGCGCGTCGTCTACACCGAGGCCGACGACCACCACCGCGGCATCGTGGGCGGCTCCCAGCAGCTCCCGCTGCGCCTGTGGGAGCGCGAGCCCGAGAAGATCGTCCACTGGGCCCAGGGCACCTCGCTGTCCACCCTGCACGAGGGCACCCCGCGCCCGGCGGTGACCCGTCTGCACCGCACGGCGGGCAACCGGATCACCGTGACCGACGCGTCCGGGGACATCCGCACGTACCGGGCCGCGATCTTCACGGCCCAGTCCTGGATGCTCCTGTCCAAGATCGAGTGCGACGACACGCTGTTCCCGATCGACCACTGGACGGCGATCGAGCGCACCCACTACATGGAGTCCAGCAAGCTCTTCATCCCCGTCGACCGGCCGTTCTGGCTCGACAAGGACGAGGAAACGGGCCGCGACGTCATGTCGATGACGCTCACCGACCGGATGACCCGCGGCACGTACCTGCTGGACAACGGCCCGGACAAGCCCGCCGTCATCTGCCTCTCCTACACGTGGTGCGACGACAGCCTCAAGTGGCTGCCGCTGTCCGCGAACGAGCGGATGGAGGTCATGCTGAAGTCCCTCGGCGAGATCTACCCCAAGGTCGACATCCGCCGCCACATCATCGGCAACCCGGTCACCGTGTCCTGGGAGAACGAGCCCTACTTCATGGGCGCGTTCAAGGCCAACCTCCCGGGCCACTACCGCTACCAGCGGCGCCTGTTCACCCACTTCATGCAGGACCGCCTCCCCGAGGACAAGCGCGGCATCTTCCTCGCGGGCGACGACATCTCCTGGACCGCCGGCTGGGCCGAGGGCGCCGTCCAGACCGCCCTGAACGCGGTCTGGGGCGTCATGCACCACCTCGGCGGATCCACGGACGCCACCAACCCGGGCCCGGGCGACGTCTACGAGGACATCGCCCCGGTCGAACTCCCCGAGGACTGACCCTCCTCCCGGACTCCGGCGGCGCCACCCCCGCCCCGGACCCCGTGACCACGGGCCGCCCCCGCGCGCACATCGCGGCGGCGGCCCGTACTCATGCCCGGCGGGACCGCCCGCCCCCGCATATCCGGGTGCGGGACGGGCCCGGGACCGGCAGGGTGGGGGCATGACCGCCCCGTTCGACCCCGCCCACCCCGCCCCCACCGCCCCCTGGATCACCACCCCCGTCGGGCCCCGCCTGCTGCGCGGCGCCCTCGACGTGGAACGCACCGCGCACGGCGTGCTCCCGCACCGGCTGCCCGCACGCGCGCGCGAGCAGTTCCCCGACGCGAACCTCGCCGCGGTCGAGGCCCAGCCCTCCGGGGTGCGGCTGGCGTTCCGGACCGGGGCCACCGCCGTCGAACTGGACGCGCTCCCGACGAAGGTGGTCTACGAGGGCCTCCCGGCGCGCCCGGACGGCGTGTACGAACTGCTCGTCGACGGCCGCCCGGCCGGCCGGGGCAGCGTGCCGGGCGGCCGTGTGCGCCGCGTCGACATGGCCACCGGATCCGAGGTCCTGCACCCCGGCCCGCCCGGCACCGTCCGCTTCACCGGGCTCCCCGCCGGGATGAAGGACGTCGAGATCTGGCTGCCCCACACCGAGGTCACCGAACTCATCGCCCTGCGCACCGACGCCCCGGTCGAGGACCTCCCCGACCGCGGCCGCCGGGTGTGGCTGCACCACGGGAGCTCCATCAGCCACGGCTCCTTCGCCGCCGATCCGACCGGCACCTGGCCGGCGGTCGCGGCCGCCCTGGGCGGCGTGGAGCTCGTCAACCTGGGGTTCGGCGGCAACGCCCTGCTCGACCCCTTCACCGCGCGCGCCCTGCGCGACACCCCCGCGGACCTGATCAGCATCAAGATCGGCATCAACCTCGTCAACCACGACCTGATGCGCCTGCGCGCCTTCGTCCCGGCCGTGCACGGATTCCTCGACACCGTCCGGGAGGGCCACCCCACCACGCCGCTGCTCGTCGTCTCTCCCGTCCTGTGCCCCCCTCCACGAGGACACCCCGGGCCCCACCGCGCCGGACTTCGAGGACGGGGAGCTGCGGTTCCGGGCGCTGGGCGACCCCGCGGACCGGGCCACCGGGCGGCTGACGCTCGGCGTCATCCGGGACGAACTGGCCCGCCTCACCGCGCAGCGGGCGGCCGGCGACCCGAACCTGCACCACCTCGACGGCCGCGCCCTCTACGGCGCAGCGGACTTCGCCGAGCTGCCCCTGCCCGACCGGCTCCACCCGGACCCGGCCGGCCACCGCCGCATCGGCGAGCGCTTCGCGGAACTGACCTTCGGTGGCCGCGGCCCGTTCGCCGTCACAGGCGGCTGAGCCGCCCCGGCGTCAGCAGGCAGCGGCCGACCAGGCCGACGCCCGAGTCGAGGGACGCGCGGAACTCCTCGGCCAGCTCGGGGGAGCGGCGCAGGGTCCACAGCAGGCGGGCCGACGCCCAGGCGCCGGCGCGGGCGCGCTCCAGGCTCCACGAGCCGAGCAGGTGGGTCAGCGGGTCGGCGATCTCCAGGAGGTCCGGGCCCGGCATCAGGTCTTCGCGGATGTGCTCCTCGAGGGCGACCAAGGTGTCGCCCACCCGGTCGAAGTCGGCCTCGAGGGCGCCCGGTTCGCAGTCCAGGGCGCGGCACGTGGACACCACCGCCACCGCCAGGTCGTGGCCGATGTGCGCGTTGATCCCGGCCAGCGCGTGCTGGAGCGGGCGGATCCCGGGATGGCGGCGGTACTGGAACAGCGGGCGCCAGCAGGCCGGCGCCCGGTCCGCGTCCACCGCCGCCAGGTACCGCTCCGCGAACCGCACACTGAGGGCCTGCGCCCGCCTCGGAGCCGGGAACCCGCCGCGTTCGATCCGCCGGTGCAGGGTCTCGGTCACCGTCAGGTAGACCCGGTTGAAGACGGCGACACCGTCCTGCGGCGGGAGCCGCTCGTCCAGGGCGCGCATCCGCGCCAGCACCGCTTCCATGGGAGGCAGGGTCGCAGGCACCGGCGCGGATGCGGGGAACTTGGCCGTACGCTTCCCCGGTTCGGGCGAAACCCCGTCAACGCGGCGTGTCCCGGCCGTCCTGATGATCGTAGGCGGAGGTGCCCGCGTCGAGCAGGGGCTCCTGCTCCTTCAGGTGCGCGGGGGCGAAGTACCGCAGCGCGTGGTAGCCGGTGATCACCACGATCGTGCCCAGTGCGATGCCGCCGAGCTCGAAGCTGTCGGTGATCCGGAGCGTGACCCCGCCGACGCCGATGATGATGCCCGCCGCGGCCGGCACCAGGTTCAGCGGATTGCGCAGGTCCACCCGGCCGTTGATCCAGATCTGGGCGCCGAGCAGGCCGATCATGCCGTACAGGATGACGGTGATGCCGCCCAGCACCCCGCCCGGGATCGCGGCGACGACCGCCCCGAACTTCGGGCACAGGCCGAAGAGCAGCGCGAATCCGGCCGCGGCCCAGTACGCGGCCGTGGAGTAGACCCGGGTGGCCGCCATGACGCCGATGTTCTCGGAATACGTGGTGTTCGGCGGGCCGCCGACGGCCGTGGACAGCATGGACGCGGCGCCGTCGGCGGCAATGGCGGTGCCGAGCTTGTCGTCCAGCGGGTCGCCGGTCATCTCGCCGACGGCCTTGATGTGCCCGGCGTTCTCGGCGATCAGCGCGATCACCACGGGCAGGGCGATCAGGATGGCCGACCACTCGAAGGCCGGCGCGTGGAATTCGGGCAGTCCGATCCAGTCGGCCTTGCCGACCCCGGAGAGGTCCAGGCGCCAGTGGTCCACGGCCTCGGCCCCGCCCACCGTCGAGTGGATCTTGCCGAAGACGCGGTCCAGGACCCAGGAGAGCCCGTACCCGAAGACCAGCCCCAGGAAGATCGCGATGCGCGACCAGAAACCCCGCAGGCAGACCACGGCCAGACCGGTGAACAGCATGACCAGCAGAGCCGTCCACTGGTCCTGCGGCCAGTACGTGGAGGCCGTCACCGGGGCCAGGTTGAAGCCGATCAGCATCACGACCGCGCCCGTCACCACCGGCGGCATCGCCGCGTGGATGATCCGCGCCCCGAACCGCTGCACGGCCAGGCCGGACAGGAACAGCGCCACGCCGACGACGAACACGGCGCCGGTCACCACCGCGCTGTCCCCGCCCGACGCCCGGATCGCCGCCGCCACACCGACGAACGACAGCGAGCAGCCCAGGTACGAGGGGACGCGGCCGCGCGTGGCGAGGAGGAAGACCACCGTCGCGACACCGGACATCATGATCGCCAGGTTCGGGTCCAGGCCCATCAGGACCGGCGCGACGAAGCTCGCGCCGAACATCGCGACGACGTGCTGGGCGCCGAGCCCCGCGGTCCGCGGCCACGACAGCCGCTCCTCCGGCCGCACCACCGCGCCCGGGGCGGGAGTCCGCCCGTCGCCGTGCAGCGTCCAGCGCACCCCGAGGCCCATGTTCCACCACTCCCGTTCCGCCGCTGATCAGGCATCACCCGGCCCCGAGGGCCCTCGATATGTTACGGGCGGATACCGGCGGGTTCGTCCCGATCGGCCTCGGAGGCCCCCGGTCCGGCCGGCTTCTGCCGCAGTACGGCGGCCCCCGCCACCAGCGCGAAGGCCAGCAGGGTCACCAGCCCGAAGGAGACCACGAGCGAGGTCGCGTCCGCCACCGCACCGATCGCCGAGGGGGCGATCAGACCCGATGTGTACGTGATCGTCGCCACGCCCGCGATGGCCTGCGCCGGGGCCGGCCCGCTGCGCGCCGCGGCCGCGAAGGCCAGCGGGACCACCACGGCGATGCCCAGCCCGATCAGCCCGAAGCCGGCCAGCGCCGCCGCGGGCTCGCGGACCGACACCACGACGAGCCCGCCCGCGGTGGCCAGTACCCCGCCCGCCCGGACGGTGCGCACCGCCCCGAACCGGTCCACCACCCGGTCCCCGGCCAGCCGGGCGACGGCCATCGTGAGGGCGAAAGCGGTGGTCGACGCCGCCGCCAGACCCGCGTCCGTGTCCAGGACGTCCCGCAGGTAGACCGCCGACCAGTCCAGGCTCGCGCCCTCCGCGAAGACCGCGCAGAAACCGATCGCACCGATGAGCAGCGCGGACCTCGGAGGCAGGGCGAAGTGCGGCGGAGCCGCCTCCTCCTGACCGCTCCGGAGGTCCAGCACCCCCTGTACGGCGACCAGCCCGGCCGCGGTGAGGACCAGCGCGGCGACCAGGTGGTGCAGCCGGGCGTCGGCCCCGGCGTGCGCGGCGACCGTACCGGCGGCCGAGCCGAGCAGCGCGCCCACGCTCCACATGCCGTGCAGCGAGGACATGACCGAGCGGCCCAGCCGGTTCTCCGTCTCCACGCCGAGCGCGTTCATCGCCACGTCCGACATCCCGGAGGTGGCCCCGTAGACGAAGAGCGCGAAGCAGAGGGCCGGCAGGTTCGGGGCGAGGCTGGGCAGGACCAGGGAGAGGGTCCACAGCGCCAGCAGCGCCCGCAGCGCGGCGCGGGCGCCGAAACGGTGGTTGATCCGCCCCGCCAGCGGCATCGCCAGCGCCGCGCCCAGGGCGGGGAAGGCGAGCGCCAGACCCAGGGTGCCCGCGCTGAGCTGGGCGTGGTCCTGGATCCAGGGGATGCGGGTGGCGAAGGAGCCCGTCACCGCGCCGTGGGCGCAGAAGACGGCGGCGATCGCGAAACGGGCGCGGCGCAGCCGCGCCGGGCTGAGGTCGGTGTCCCCGGTCATGGGAGATAAACTATCAGGGACCCTGCCTGATGGTTAACGGCTTCGGACTGCCTAGGATGGGCGCCGTGACCCCTGCCACCCGTGCCACCGCTTCGACGCCGGTACCGTCCCCCGCCTCACCGAGCACGGCGCGCGCCATCAACGACCGCCTCGCCCTGCAACTCCTCCAGGAGGCGGGCCCGCTGACGGCCACCCAGCTCAGGGCCGGGACCGGCCTCTCCCGCCCCTCGGTCGCCGACCTCGTCGAGCGGCTCACCGAAGCCGGGCTGATCGAGGTCGTCGGGGAGTCGGGCGAACAGCGGCGGGGACCCAACGCCAAGCTCTACGGGATCGTGGCCCGCCGCGCCCACCTGGCCGCCCTGGACGTGCGCACCGACAGCGTGACCGCCGTGGTCACCGACCTCCTCGGCCACCCGCTGGCCGAGGCCGCCCTGCCCGTCGGAGCCCCCGGCGACGCGGTCCGGGCCCTGCTGCGCACCGCCCGCGAGGCCGGGGCCGGCGAACTGCACACCGTCGTCGTCGGAGCCCCCGGCCTGGTCGGCCCGGCCACCGGCGAACTCCGCGACACCGAAGGCCTGCCCGCGTGGCACCGGGACCTGGTGGCCGCCCTGCAGCGGAGCCTGCCCGCGGCGGTGGCCGTCGAGAACGAGACCAACCTGGCGGCCCTCGCCGAACAACGCCTGGGCGTGGCCCGCGACGTGGACTCCTTCGTGCTCCTGTGGCTCGGCGCGGGCGTGGGGGCGGCCGTGGTCCTGGACGGGCGGCTGCGCCGGGGCGCCTCCGGCGGGGCGGGCGAGATCGGTTTCCTCCCGGTCCCCGGCACCGGCGGCCTGCCGTCGGCCACCGACTGCGGGGGCGGCTTCCACGCCCTGGCGGGCCGGGAGGCCGTGACGGCGCTGGCCCGCGCACACGGCTTCTCCGGCCCGGCGGAGGAGGCCGTGGCGGGGGCCGCGGGGGAGGACTTCCTCGAAGCCCTGGCCGAGCGCCTCGCCCTGGGCGCGGCGGCGGTCACGGCGGTCCTGGACCCGGGATGCGTGGTCCTGGGAGGCGAACTGGGCCGCGCGGGCGGCCCCGCCCTGGCCGCCCGGGTCGCCCGCCGCCTGGCGGCGCTGACCCCCGTCCCCACCGAGGTCCGCGCCACCACCCTGGGCGGCCCGGCGGTCCTGGCCGGAGCCAGGCTCGCGGCACGGGAGGCGGCCCAGGAGGTGCTGTTCGGCGGTTAGCGGGCCCACCCCGCCCTGGGCTTCCGCCGTGTCGGGGTCTGCCGCTGACCAGGCCTGCCGCCAGGCCGGGCCTCCCGGCCGGGTCGGGGCTGCCGCCGATCGGGGGTACCCGCCAGGCCAAGCCCGCCCCGCCCGGGGCGCCGCCGGCCGGGCGTCCGGCCGGCTGGGCCTGCCGCGGAGCTGGGCTCCCGGGCCGGGTCGGATCTGCCGCCGGGCCGGGCGTAGCGCCAGGTGAAGTCCGCCCCGGCCGGGGTGCCGCCGGCCGGGCGTCCGGCCGGCTGGGCCTGCCGCGGAGCTGGGTTCCCGGGCCGGGTCGGATCTGCCGCCGGGGCGGGCGTAGCGCCAGGTGAAGTCCGCCCCGGCCGGGGTGCCGCCGGCCGGGCGTCCGGCCGGCTGGGCCTGCCGCGGAGCTGGGTTCCCGGGCCG
>NZ_JBVJFA010000032.1:0-24323 GCF_055588085.1 Streptomyces sp. NPDC046303 | reverse complement strand
CGGGTCGGGTCTGCCGCCGGGCCGGGCGTAGCGCCAGGTCAAGCCCGACCCGGCGGGGGGCCGCCGGCCGGGCGTGCGCCGCGCTGTGCCCGCTGCGGAGCTGGGTTCCCGGGCTGGGCGAAGCGCCAGGCGGAAGTCCGCCCAGCCGGTGGCGTACCGCCGGCTGGGCCTGCCGCGCGGCAGGCGTACCACCCCCGCCGTGCCTCCCGGCCGGGCCGGGCGTACCGCCGACCCCCGCCTGCCACCTGCCCGGGGCTGACCACCAGCCCGGGCCTGCCGCCAGCCCCGGCTTGCCGCCAGCCCCGGCTTGCCGCCGGGCCGGGCGTACCGCCAGGCCGGAGCCTGCCTCGCCCGGGGCGTACCGCCGGGCCGGGTCTGCCGCGTGGTCGGGCGTACCTCCGGCTGGGCGTACCGGCCGTCCGGACGTAGGCGGGCGTACGATCCGGCCCGGGCCTCCAGGCCGGATCGGGCCTACCGCCGGGCCGGCGTATCGCCCGGCCCAAGCTCGCCGCGCTCGGGGGCGTACCGCCGGGCCGGAGCCGGCCCTGCCCGGGCCGTACCGACGGCCAGGCGCACCGCCGCGCTGGGTCTGCCGCGGGGCTGGGCCTCTCGGCCGGGTCGGGTCTGCCGTCGGGCTGGGGCCGCTGGGCCGGGCCCGCCGCCCGGGCCGGGCGTACCGCCAGGCCCACCGGGCCTACCGCCAGGCCCAAGCCCACCCCGGCCGGGCGTACCGCCAGGTCGGAGCCTGCTCGCCGGGCCGGTCCTGCCGCCAGGCCGGAGCCCGCCCCGCCTGGGGCGTGCCGCCGACCTGGGCATACCGGTGGGCCGGACCGCTGCCGACCCTGGCGGCCTCGGCCGGGCCGGAGCCCCCGGTCGCCCTACCCCCGGTGGGGATCCGCTGATCGCCCCGCCGCGTACTGCCCGAACGTGCCGCGGCCCGACGCGTGCGACGGTGTCAGGTTGCCGCCGCGCTTGAAGCCCGCGTACGCCTTGCCCCACAGCGGCAGCGGGACCACCCGGCGCCGGCGGCCCGTCGCCGCCAGGTAGGCGCGGCCCAGCTCCGGCAGGGTGCTGATCTCCGGGCCGCCCATGTCCGGGACCCGGCCCGAAGGGGTCGGCACGGCCAGTTCCGCCAGGCGGTCGGCGACCTCCTCGACCGCGATCGGCTGCACCCGGACCCCGTACGGCAGCGGCACGACCGGCAGCTTCGCCGCCATCTCGACCACCTGGGCCACCAGATCGTGGAACTGGGTCGTGCGCAGGATCGTCACGCCCAGCCCGGAAGCCTCCAGCAGGCGTTCCACGCGCAGTTTGGACCGGTAGTAGCCGAACGGGACCACGTCGACCCCGACGATCGAGATGTAGACCAGGTTCCGGACGGTCCCCGCCCGCCGCGCCGCGTCGATCAGGTGCCGCGCGGCCTCCTCGTCGCCCCCGCGCGGGGAGCTCGCGCAGTGCACGACCACCTCCACGCCCGCCATCGCCGCGTCCAGGCCGCTGCCGTCCCGCAGGTCCACCGGATGGTCCGGCGCGCGCCGGCTCAGGACGCGGACCTCGCGGCCCGCCGCCCGGAGCCGCTCCGTGACCAGCGAGCCGAGGTTCCCGGTGCCCCCGGTGACGAGGATGGTGCTCATGGTGGTGTCCGTCCTTCCTGGATCCGAACTGCTTGCACCAGTAGGACAGGACAGGGCCGCCGAATGTGACGTCCACGTGCGAGGACCCGGTGGCCGCCGGGCCACCGGGTCCTCACGCCGTCATCGTCGTCGCTCACCCAGAGGGGTCAGCAGGCGCCCTGGTCCCTCCAGACGCCCCATTCGCCCGTCGTTCCGGGCTCCTCGTTCTGCGTCCACCACTGGGCCTTCCACGTGCGGCCCTTGTGGGAGACGAGGCTGCCGCCGGTGTAGACCTGGCCCGCCACGTACGCCGGGCTGGTGCACGCACCGCCCGTCGGCGGCGTCGTGGTGGGCGGGGGAGAGGTCGGCGGAGTCGTGGTCGGAGGCGGCGAGGTGGGCGGCGTGGTCGGCGGCGCCGTGGAGCCGGGCTGGACCACCGTGACGCCGCGCGCCAGGTCACCGGCGAGCGCGTACGTCGTGCCGGAGATGTTCACCGTCCAGTTGGAGGGCGTGGACACCGGCAGGTAGTAGTTGAACGCCAGGTCCACCGAGGCGCCCGGGGCCAGCGTCTGCCAGGCCGGCAGCTTCAGGGAGACCCGGTGGAAGTCGCCCTTCAGGCCGCCGGCGTTGCTGCCCGTGTGGTCGCTGCGGATCACCTTGGTGCCGAAGCCGGACTGGTCGGAGGCATTGGCCGGGGCCGCGGTCGCGTAGTCGAACTGGAACTCCGTGCCGCCCGGCAGCGTGGCCGTCGTGTTGTTGGTGATCTTGAGCTTCGGGGTGATCGGGTAGTTGGAGTCGCCGAGCTTGAACGCGGTGAACTCCGTCTTGATGTCCACGGCCTGCGCCGGCAGCGCCGCGTTCGACTTCTTCGCGCCGTACGGGGCGGCGGCCTTGAACTTGTCGTACATCAGCGTGGTGAGCGTGTCGCCCATCTCGTACTGGCCCTTGGCCGCGTTCCAGGCGTAGTCGCCGGCCATCTCCCAGACCATGGTGCCGCCGATGCCGCGGTCGACCACGTAGTCGGCCTTGGCCGCCACCGACTGCTCGTCCTCGGTGGACAGGAAGACCTTCTTCTGCGCGTTCCACAGCCACGGCGCGACCAGCGTCGCGTCGTACTTGCGGGCGTAGGTGCCGGTCAGCGTGGTGTTCGCGGGGAAGCCGTACGTGGTGACGTAGTCGCCGACGATCCCCTTCTCCAGGTTCTTCGCGTGCCACATCGGGTTGGAACCGGCGGGCGATTCGGCGCCGTTGGTGTCCTTGTCGTGCCAGAGGTTGTCGATGCCGACCGCGCCGTCACCGCACTTGGTCAGGCCCGCGCCGGCCGGACAGGTGGTCGCGGGGGCCCTGCCCCACAGGCCGTCCGTGCCGCCCTGCACGTTCTTGTGGCCGCGGGTGTAGTACGGCAGGCCGATGTTGATGCGGCCGGCCGGCATGGAGCCGCGGAAGTAGTGGTACGCCCAGTCCGTGTTGAGGTAGCCGATGTTCCCGTACTGGGAGCTGCCGTAGACGTTCGCGGCGGCCAGCTCGGCGTCCTTGCCGTCGTCGAAGAGCGAGGCGTTCGGCCCGACGAACTCGTTCCAGGCCCCGTGCAGGTCGTAGGACATGATGTTGACGTAGTCCAGGTACTTCTGCATCTGGAACGTCTCCATGCCGCGCAGCAGGTAGCCGGAGGAGGGGGCGGCCACGGTGAGCAGGTAGTGCTTGCCGTCGGCGGCGCCGGCCCGGTCCAGCTTCTCGCGCAGGGTCTTCATCAGGGCGTCGTACCCCTGGACGAGTCCGGCCCGGCGGGCGTTGGACAGCTGCCAGTCCAGCGGGTTGCCCGCGTCCTTCATGGTGGTCGGGTACTCGTAGTCGATGTCGACGCCGTTGAACCCGTACGTGCGGATGAACTCGACCGAGGAGTTCGCGAAGGTCTCGATGCCCGCCTGGTTGACCGATCCGTCGGCGTTGGTGGCCATCGAGTAGAAGCCGCCCGAGGCGACCCGGTTGCCGTCGTCCCCGAAGTAGCCGCCGGTCTCGGCCCAGCCGCCGACCGAGATCAGCGTCTTGACGTCCGGGTACTGCTTCTTGAACTTGGTCAGCTGGTTGAAGTGGCCCTTGTACGGGAGGGCCGGGTCCATCTCGGCGCCCGCGACGCCCGGCCAGGTCATCCCGGTGGCGGCGTTGTTCGCGTTGTCGGCGCCGACCGAGATCTTGTTGTCGGCGCCGACGTGGGCGAAGGCGTAGTTCAGGTGGGTGACCTTGGACCACGGGATGTTGTGGGCGAGGTAGGCGGGGGCGCCGTCCTTGCCGGTGCGCCACCCGGTGAAGTAGCCGATGACCCGGCGCTGGTGGTCGGCGCCCATCTTCTCGCGGCCTTCGGTGTCGTAGACCGAGCAGTACGGGACGTCGACGCCGGCCGTCTTGTACAGCCCGTCGGGGCGGCAGCTCTCGTGGTCGGCGGCGTGGGAGACGCCCGTCGAGAGCCCGGCCACCAGCAGTCCGGCGATTGCGGCGCCGGATGCCAGCAGCATCGCTCTCGTACGTGTGGGGGACAGCATCGTGCCTCCTGGGGAGGGGAGGATGGCGGGACACAACAGGACACAACATGCGGAAAAGTGAAGCGTGTTGGCCCGTGACGTGCGCACATCTGACGGGCTGCTCCCGGGGAAGATGAAGGGAACGTTAAGAGGACTAGACCACCCCGTCAATAGGTCTGGACCAACCACGCGTTCACTCGGCCGGGCCGCCCCCGGGCCGCCCCCGGGCACCCGCACGTCGGCCGTGCGCGACTCCCGCCCTCCTGTGCGACCTTCCGCGCGACCTCCCGTGCAGGCCCCCGCGCCGACCCCCGCGCCGACCCCCGTGCACGCCCCCGCACCGACCCCCGCGCACCCGCCCCGCGATCCCCCTGTGAGCCAGGCCACACCACTTCACCCGCATGGCCGCCGATCACCCGTGGCAGACTGGCTGGAGTACCAGTAGCAGCGCACTCCGGGGTCGGTGTAATTCCGAACCGGCGGTTATAGTCCGCGACCCGTCCGCAGCCAGCGGCCGGTTGACCAGGTGAGATTCCTGGACCGACGGTTAAAGTCCGGATGGGAGGCAGTGCGCGGCGGGCCAGTGACCGGTACGCCGCCGTCGGCGGTTCCTCGGCACATCCCTGCGGATGTGGCGCAGCGGACCGTTTTTCCGGCCTCGGCGTCCCCGTGTGCGCTGTACCGCTTCATCTGTCGTATCCCGACAGGCCCCGGAGTCCGTGCCCGATGAGGCAGGAGGACCCGGTGGCGACACACGCCGCGCACGCAGCACCCGACGCGGACACCCGCGCCATGCGCCGAGCCGTCGAGCTCGCCGCCCGCGGCCTCGGCTCCACCAGCCCCAACCCCGTCGTCGGATGCGTCATCACCGACGCCTCCGGCACCGTCGTCGGCGAGGGCTGGCACGAGCGGGCCGGCGGCCCGCACGCCGAGGTCCACGCCCTGCGCACGGCGGGCGGCGCGGCCCGCGGCGGCACCGCCTACGTCACCCTGGAGCCCTGCAACCACACCGGCCGTACCGGACCCTGCGCCCGCGCCCTCGTCGAGGCCGGGATCACCCGCGTGGTCTACGCCGTCCCCGACCCGAACCCGCAGGCCCGCGGCGGCGCCGACACCCTGCGCGAGGCCGGGATCACCGTGGAGGCGGGGCTGCTCGCCCAGGAGGCCGAGGCCGGCAACACCGCCTGGCTGACCTCCGTGCGGCTCGGACGCCCGTACGTCCTGTGGAAGTACGCCGCCACCCTCGACGGCCGCATCGCCGCCGCCGACGGCACCAGCCGCTGGATCAGCTCCCCGGAGTCCCGCGCCGACGTCCACCGGCTGCGCGCCGAGGCCGACGCCGTCGTGGTCGGCTCCGGCACCCTGCGCGCCGACGACCCGCACCTCGCCGTCCGCGGCATCGAGGGCGCCGTCCAGCCCCTGCGCGTCGTCCTGGACACCCACGCCACCGTCCGGCCCACCGCCCGCGTCCTGGACGGGGCCGCCCCGACCCTGATCGCCGTCGCCGAGGGCGCCGACACCCGCCACCTCACCGGTGTGGAGCTGGCCAGGCTCCCCTCCGACCGGAACGGCATCTCCGTGGACGCCGTCCTCGGCGAACTGCACCGGCGCGGAGTCCGCTCCGTCCTCCTCGAAGGCGGCCCGACCCTGGCCGGCGCCTTCGTCGCCGCCGGCGCCGTCGACAAGGTCATCGGCTACCTCGCCCCCGTCCTGCTCGGCGCCGGTCCGGCCGCCCTCGGCGACGCCGGCATCGGCACCCTCTCCGCAGCGCTCCGGCTCCGGATCACCGAATCCGTCCGCAGCGGCACAGACATCCGCATCACCGCCGTCCCCACGGCTTCCTCCGTCCCCGCAGCCCTCAAGGAGCGCTGAAGTGTTCACCGGAATCGTCGAAGAACTGGGCGAGGTCGCCGCGGTCGAGCAGCTCGAGGAAGCCTCCCGCTTCCGCCTGCGCGGCCCCCTCGTCACCGAGGGCGCCAAGCACGGTGACTCCATCGCCGTCAACGGCGTCTGCCTGACCGTCGTGGAAACCGCCGACGGCGAGTTCACCGCCGACGTCATGCAAGAAACCCTCAACCGCTCCAGCCTCGGCGCCCTGACCGAGGGCTCCCGCGTCAACCTGGAGCGCCCGATGGCGCTGGGCGGGCGACTCGGCGGCCACCTGGTCCAGGGCCACGTGGACGGAACCGGCGAAATCCTCTCCCGCACCCCCTCCGAGCACTGGGAGATCGTCAAGGTCACCCTCCCCGAGAACCTCTCCCGCTACGTCGTCGAAAAGGGCTCCATCACCGTCGACGGCGTCAGCCTCACCGTGGTCGAAGCCGCCGCCGACTGGTTCACCATCAGCCTCATCCCGACCACCCTCGCGCTGACCACCCTGGGCATCAAGCAGCCCGGCGACCCGGTCAACCTCGAGGTCGACGTCCTCGCCAAGTACGTCGAGCGGCTGCTCGGCGCGGACCGGAAGGCCACCCGGTGAGCGCCCTGACCTGGCTCAACGCCGAAGCCTTCACCGTCTTCGGGCAGAAGGTCATCTGGTCCGACATGATCGGCAACCTGATGGGCCTCGCCGCCCTCGCCCTCGGCTGGCGCCGCTCCCTATGGACCTGGCCCGCCCAGCTCCTCTCCGGCCTCATCCTCATCGCCGCCTACGCCTCCGCCCACCTCACCGGCGGCGTCGGCAAGCAGCTGCTGGTCATCGGCGTCGCCGTATTCGGCTGGCGCGCCTGGCAGCGCGGCCGGCAGCAGGCCCAGGACGGCTCCATCGCCGTACGCACCGCCACCTGGAAGGAGCGCGGACTGCTCCTCGCCGGTGCGGTGCTGGGCACCCTGGCCGTCGGCGGCCTCTTCAAGCTCTACCCGGAGCTGTCCCCGTACATCCCCTGGTTCGACGCGTACATCTTCGTCGGCACCGTCGTCGCGATGGTCGCCCAGGCCCGCGGCCTCGTCGAATTCTGGCTGGCCTGGCTCCTCGTCGACCTGGTCGGCGTTCCGCTCGCCTTCAACAACGGTCTGGCCTTCTCCGGCCTCGTCTACGTCGTGTACTTCGCCCTCGTGCTGTGGGGCGCCTACGACTGGTACCAGCGCTCGCGCACCACCACCGCCCCGGCCCTGGAAGGAGCAACGGCATGACCAGCCTCAAGCCCGTGCCCGCCATTCCCGAAGAGAGCTTCGAAGAGTGCTTCCGGCTCGACCCCGTCGAGCAGGCCATCCGCGACATCGCCGCGGGCCGCCCGATCATCGTCGTCGACGACGAGGACCGCGAGAACGAGGGCGACCTCGTCATCGCCGCCGAGAAGGCCACCCCCGAGATCATCGCCTTCATGATGAGCGAGTGCCGCGGCCTGATCTGCGCCCCCATGGAGGGCCCCGAGCTGGACCGGCTCGAACTCCCCCAGATGGTCCAGCACAACACCGAGTCGATGAAGACCGCCTTCACCGTCTCCGTCGACGCGAGCGCCGCCCACGGCGTCAGCACCGGCATCTCCGCCGCCGACCGCGCCACCACCCTGCGGCTCCTCGCCGACGGAGCCAGCGAGCCCGGCGACTTCGTCCGCCCCGGCCACATCTTCCCGCTGCGCGCCAAGCCCGGCGGCGTCCTGGTCCGCAACGGCCACACCGAGGCCGCCGTCGACCTCGCCCGCCTCGCCGGCCTGCGCCCCGCCGGCGCCATCGTGGAGATCGCCGGCGAGGACGGCGTCATGCTGCGCCTGCCCGAGCTGATCCCCTTCGCCCGCAAGCACGGCCTGACGATCATCTCCATCGAGGACCTGATCGCCTACCGCCGCTCCGCCGAGCCGACCGTGCGCCGCGAAGCCGAGGTCAGCCTGCCGACCGCCTTCGGCGACTTCACCGCGTACGGCTTCCGCTCGACCGTCGACGGGGTCGAACACGTGGCCCTCGTCCACGGCGAGATCGGCGACGGCGCCGACGTCCTGGTCCGGATGCACTCCGAGTGCCTCACCGGCGACATCTTCGCCTCCCAGCGCTGCGACTGCGGCCCCCAGCTGCACGCCTCCATGCAGCGCATCCAGGCCGAGGGCCGCGGGATCGTCGTCTACCTGCGCGGCCACGAGGGCCGGGGCATCGGACTGCTCTCCAAGCTGCGCGCGTACGAACTCCAGGAACGCGGCCGCGACACCCTCGACGCCAACCTGGAACTCGGCCTGCCCGCCGACGCCCGCGACTACGGGGCCGGCGCCCAGATCCTCGCCGACCTCGGCGTGCGCAGCGTCCGGCTGCTGACCAACAACCCCGACAAGTCCGCCGCCCTCGAACGCCACGGCATCGAGGTCTCCGGCCGGGAAGCCATGCCGGTGGAGGCGGGCGAGCACAATCTGCGGTACCTGCGCACCAAGCGGGACCGGATGGGCCACGACCTGCCCTGGCTGGACGGGGCCGTGACCACGTCCTCCACCTGCGGCAACCAGTAACCACACACCCCAACACGAACCACCGAGGAGCAGAGCTGTGAGCGGCAAGGGCGCACCCGAACTGAGCGTGAAGAACTGCGGAGACCTGCGAGTCGCCGTTATCGCGGCCCAGTGGCACGAGAAGGTCATGGACGGACTCGTCGACGGCGCCCTGCGCGCCCTGCACGAACTGGGCATCGACGAGCCGACCCTGCTCCGCGTCCCGGGCAGCTTCGAGCTCCCGGTCGTGGCGAAGGTACTCGCCGGTCGCGGCTACGATGCCATCGTCGCCCTCGGAGTGGTCATCCGCGGCGGCACCCCGCACTTCGACTACGTCTGCCAGGGCGTCACCCAGGGCCTGGTACAGGTGTCGATCGACACCGGAGTCCCCGTCGGCTTCGGCGTCCTGACCTGCGACAACGACGAGCAGGCGCTGGACCGCGCCGGACTCGAGGGGTCGAACGAGGACAAGGGGCACGAAGCGGTCACCGCCGCCGTCTCCACCGCCATGACCCTGCGGACCGTCAGCGAACCCTGGCGCTGAGTGGCGTGGGGGAACCCCGTATTCTGAGGACCATCATGGCGAGCAAACCCTCCAAGACATTCGAAGAGCTCTTCAGCGAGCTCCAGCTCAAGGCCGCCAACGGCGACCCCAGCACCTCCCGCACCGCCGAGCTGGTCGGCAAGGGCGTCCATGCCATCGGCAAGAAGGTCGTCGAGGAGGCCGCAGAGGTCTGGATGGCCGCCGAGTACGAGGGCAAGGAAGCCGCCGCCGAGGAGATCTCCCAGCTGCTCTACCACGTCCAGGTGATGATGGTGGCGCGCGGGATCTCCCTCGACGACGTCTACGCGCACCTCTAGGCCGGAGCCCCTCACCACCGGGCCCCCCGCCCGCACACCCCTTACGCATCTACGCACTGAAGGAAGCCCCATGCTGCGCATCGCCGTCCCCAACAAGGGTTCACTCTCCGGACCGGCGTCGGCGATGCTCCATGAGGCCGGCTACCGGATGCGCAAGGAGTCCAAGGAGCTCGTGGTCGTCGACCCCGAGAACGAGGTGGAGTTCTTCTACCTCCGCCCCAAGGACATCGCGATCTACGTCTCCTCGGGCCGCCTCGACATCGGCATCACCGGCCGCGACCTGCTGCTCGACTCCGGCGCCAGCGCCGAGGAGATCCTGGCGCTGAACTTCGGCCGCTCCACCTTCCGCTACGCCACGCTCCCCGGCACCGCGAAGGGCCCCGAGGACTTCCACGGGATGACCATCGCGACCTCGTACGAGGGAATCGTCGCCAAGCACCTCGCCGAGAAGGGCATCGACGCCTCCGTCGTCCACCTCGACGGCGCGGTCGAGACCGCCATCCAGCTCGGCGTCGCCCAGGTCATCGCGGACGTCGTCGAGACCGGCACCAGCCTGCGCAACGCCGGCCTCGAGGTCATCGGCGAGCCGATCCTCACCTCCGAGGCCGTCGTCATCCGGGGCAACGGCACCGACGCCGACGACCCGCGCGCCCAGCAGTTCCTGCGCCGCCTCCAGGGCGTCCTGGTGGCCCGCAGCTACGTGATGATGGACTACGACTGCCGCGCCGAGCACCTGGAGCGCGCGGTCGCCCTCACCCCCGGCCTGGAGTCGCCGACCGTCTCCCCGCTGCACAACGAGGGCTGGGTCGCGGTCCGCGCCATGGTCCCGGCCAAGGAGGCCCAGCGGATCATGGACGACCTGTACGAGCTCGGCGCGCGCGCGATCCTCACCACCTCGATCCACGCCTGCCGCCTCTGAGCCCCGCCTCCGAGCCCGGGCTCCGAGCACCGTCTCCGAGCCCGGGCTCCGAGCACCGTCTCGCTGAGCCCCGGCTCCGCCCTCCGGGTCCGACCCCCTCTCGCAGAACCGAGCGCACACCATGACCGAGCCCGCCGCCCAGCCCGTACCGCCCGCCCTGCCGGTCACCTTCCGGCCGACCCGCACCCGGGCCGTCCTGCTGAGCGTCGGGCTCGCCATGTTCGCCACCATCACGGCGATCGCCTTCC
Source organism: Streptomyces sp. NPDC046303 (assembly GCF_055588085.1). Taxonomy (NCBI): domain Bacteria; kingdom Bacillati; phylum Actinomycetota; class Actinomycetes; order Kitasatosporales; family Streptomycetaceae; genus Streptomyces; species Streptomyces sp. NPDC046303. The sequence goes on along the minus strand of NZ_JBVJFA010000032.1, from coordinate 13,751 downwards.
TGCTGGAGACCCTCAGCCCGGGAGAGCGGATCAGCTTCGTCTTCACCGCGGTCCTGCTGTCCTCCGTCCTCCTCCTGCTCAGCCGCCCCAAGGTGGTCGCGGACGAGGCCGGGGTCACCGTCGTCAACCTCACCACCACCCGCCGCCTGGAGTGGGCGCAGATCCTGCGCGTCAACCTCCGCCCCGGCGACCCGTGGGTGTTCCTCGACCTCAACGACGGCACCAGCCTGCCCGCCCTGGGCATCCAGCCCGGAATCGCCCGCGCCCAGGCCATCGCCGACGCCCGCGCGCTGCGCGCCCTCGCCGCGGCCAGGGGAACCGGCGCACACGACCACTGAGCCCGCAGATCCTCGTCGCCGCGTACCGTTGCGGCCGCGATCTCAATGACTACCCTGGTGGCGGGGCGCAGCCGTGCGCCCTCCCACTTGTCCCGGGCCCCCCGGGGCCTGCGGGCACCCTGCGACTTGAGGAGTGACTCCCTCCAGCAATGGACGGATCGTCCGGTAATACCCGCGCCGCCCTCCCCACGGAGGCGGCGGCATGACCATCCCGCTACTCCTGCTCGGCGCGGCCTTCGTCCTGATCCTCGCCAACGGTTTCTTCGTGGCAGCCGAATTCGGCCTCGTCACCGTGGAGAAGCCCGAGGCCGAACGCGCCGCCGCCGACGGTGACCGCCGTGCCCGCACGGTCGTCAAGGCCCTGCGGGAGCTGTCCTTCCAGCTCTCCGGCACCCAGCTCGGCATCACCATCACCTCCCTCGTGGTCGGCATGCTCGCCGAACCGGCCCTGGCCGCCCTGCTGGCCGCGCCGCTCGCCGCGACCGGCCTCGCGGGGGGCGCCGCCTCCGGCGTCGCCGTGGCCATCGGCATGCTGCTCGCCTCCGCCGTCCAGATGGTCGTCGGCGAGCTCGTCCCGAAGAACTGGGCGGTCTCGCGGCCGCTCCAGGTCGCCCGCTTCGTCGCCGGCCCCCAGCACGCCTTCTCCCGCGCCTTCCGGCCGGTCATCGCCGGCCTCAACGCCGTCGCGAACCGGCTCGTACGGGCGCTCGGCGTGGAGCCGGCCGAGGAGATGGCCTCCGCCCGCACCCCCGGCGAACTGGTCTCCCTGGTCCGCCATTCGGCCCAGGCCGGCGCCCTCGAACAGGACACCGCCGACCTCTTCGTACGGACCCTCTCGCTGGGCGGGCTCACGGCCCAGCACGTCATGACCCCCCGGGTGAAGGTCAGCGCGCTGATGCACACGGCCACCGCGGCCGACGTGCTCAACCTCACCCGCGCCACCGGCCTCTCCCGCTTCCCGGTCTACCGCGACCGCATCGACGAGATCACCGGCGTCGTCCACCTCAAGGACGCCCTCGCCGTACCCGAGCCGGAGCGCGCCCGCACCACCGTCGGCCGGATCAGCGTCGCCCCGCTGCTGGTGCCCGGCTCCCTGCCCGTGCAGCCGCTGCTCGAGCGGCTGCGCAGCGAACAGCCGATGGCCGTGGTCGTCGACGAGTACGGCGGCACCGCCGGCGTGGTCACCCTGGAGGACATCGTGGAGGAACTCGTCGGAGAGGTCCGGGACGAGCACGACCTCGCGGAGGACGACGCGCCCGAGCTGGCCGCCGTACCCGCCGAGGACGGCCGCCCCTCCTGGGAGGCCGACGGCAGCTGCCGCGTGCAGACCCTGCGCCGGATAGGCCTGGAGGTGCCCGAAGGCCCGTACGAGACCGTCGCCGGCCTCGTCGCCGACCTCCTCGGCCGGATCCCCGCCCCCGGGGACCGCGCGGAGCTCCCCGGCTGGCGGCTGTCCGTCCGCCGGGTCGGCCGCAACCGCGCGGAACGGGTGCGCCTCGTACGGACGACGCCCGTCCCCGCCGCCGTCCCGTACGGCCGGCCCTCCGGCGCCGGCCGCACCGAGCGGCCCGCCACCCGCCTCGGCGCCGGCCGCCCCGCCGATCCGGCACCGCAGCCGGCCGAGCTGGAGGGCGCGGCCCGGTGAACGTGCTCCAGCTCCTCTTCGCCCTGCTGCTGGTCCTCGCCAACGGCTTCTTCGTCGGCGCCGAGTTCGCCCTCGTCTCCGTACGGCGCAGCCAGATCGAGCCGCTCGCGGCGAGCTCCAAGCGGGCCCGCCAGGTGCTCCACGGCCTGGAGAACCTGCCCCGCATGATGGCCGCCGCGCAGTTCGGCATCACCGTGTGCTCCCTCACCCTCGGCGCGGTCGCCGAACCCACCGTGGCCCGGCTGCTGGAGCCCGTCTTCCACGCCGTCCACGTACCGCAGGGCCTGATCCACCCCCTCGGCTACGCGTTCGCGCTCGCCGCCGTGGTCTTCCTGCACCTGGTCATCGGCGAGATGCTCCCCAAGAACCTCGCCATGGCCGCCCCCGAGAAGACCGCCCTGTGGTTCAGCCCCGGCCTGGTCGCCTTCGCCCGCCTGTGCGGGCCGGTCACCACCGCGCTGGGCGCCTGCGCCACCCTGGTCCTGCGGCTGTTCAAGGTCGAGCCGAAGGACGAGGTCGAAGCCGTCTACACCAGCGCCCAGCTGGGCCGCCTGGTCGAGGACTCCCGGCAGGCGGGGCTCCTCGAACCGGGCGAGCAGGAACGTTTGGAGGACGTCCTCGAACTGGGCAGCCGCCCGGTCACCGACGTGCTCCTGCCGCCGGCCCGCCTGGTGACGGTCGGCCCCTCCGCCACCCCGCGCCAGATCGAGCAGCTGACGGTCCGCACCGGCTACTCCCGCTTCCCCGTCCGCTCCGCGAACGGTGCCTTCATGGGCTACCTGCACGTGAAGGACGTCCTGGACCTGGAGGAGCGGGAGCGGGCCGTGCCGCAGCGGGTCTGGCGCCGGATGCCGGTCCTCTCCGCCACCCTGCCGCTGGACGACGCGCTCACCGTCATGCGGCACGACGCCACCCACCTGGCCCAGGTCGCCGACCCCTCGGGCCGGGTCCTCGGCCTGGTCGCCCTGGAGGACGTCCTGGAAATGCTCGTCGGCGAGGTCCGCGACCCGGCCCACCGGGTGCCGGCAGGCCGCGCTTAGCCCGCGGCACCGTTGTCAGGGGCGCTGCCCCCGAACCCCCGCGCAGCGGCTACAGCGGCGGCGGCTCCGGACGGTCCTGGGGGCCGCGGCCCGACAGGACCTCGCCGTAGGCCTGCATCAGGTCCGGCAGCCGAAGCGTCGCCAGGTCGTCGCGCGACGGCTCCCCCGGGAAACCCGCCAACCGCAGGTCCCGGTACGCGCAGCTCTTCTCGTACAGCGTCCGCAGGAACCGCCCGTTGCCGAGCTCGTCGATCCAGCCCTGCTCCACCACGTGGCCGCTGATGCTGCGCAGTTCCTCCAGGGCCTCCTCGTCCCAGCGGTCCCCGTTCGCCTCCGCCAGGACCCCGCCGATCGCGGTCAGTTCCAGCGGCCGGTAGCTGGGGAAGTCCACCCGGGAGGTGAACCGCGAGGAGAGCCCCGGATTGGCGGCCAGCAGCCGGTCCATCCCGGCCGGATAGCCCGCCAGGATCACCACCAGGTGGTCGCGGTTGTCCTCGGCCCGCTTCAGGAGCACCTGGAGCGCCTCGTCGCCGTACGCGTCGCCCTTGCTGTAACCCGAGTTGGACAGCGAGTAGGCCTCGTCCACGAACAGCACCCCGCCGATCGCCGAGTCGATCAGCTCGTTCGCCTTCACGGCCGTCTGGCCGAGGAACTCACCCACCAGGTCCGCGCGTTGCGCCTCCACCAGATGGTCGCCGCCCAGCAGCCCCAGCGCGTAGAACACCCGGCCCAGGATCCGGGCCACCGTCGTCTTTCCCGTACCCGACGGCCCGGAGAACACGAAGTGCCGTTTCGGCGGCTGCACCGGCAGTCCCTGCCCGGCCCGCAGCCGGGCCATGTGCAGTTGCGCGGACAGCGCCTTCACCTGCCGCTTGACCGGCTCGAGCCCCACCATCCGCTCCAGCTCCGCCAGCGCACCGGCGAGCGCCTCCGGGTCGGCGGGCCCGGCAGGCAGCCCCGCGGGCGCGCCCTGCGGCGGGACGGACACCTTGCGCCGTACGCCCTCCGCCCGGCCCGCGGGCGGGGTGGCCGCGCCCAGCGGATCGGGCTCCACCTGGCCGTCCGCCGCGATGTCCTGGACCGGCCCGCCGCCGCTCAGCGCCACCGCGGCGAAGTCCCCGCCCGCCGGCGGCGGCCCGTGCCCGCCGAAGCTCCCGAACCCGGAATACCCCGCCAGGCCGGCCATGCCGTCGGTGTCGTCGCCGTCCTCGATGGCCGTCAGCCGGGCCGCGGTGTCCATGAACGCCGGGTCCACCCGGTGCACCGCCCGGTACAGCGGCAGCGCCGCCGCGCTGCGCCCGGTGCCCTCGTGCGCCCGCGCCAGCCAGTACCGCAGCTCCTTGCGCTGGGGCTGCTCGCTGCGACACCGCATCAGCGCCGCCGACAGCATCGGCTCGGCCTGCCCGTACATCTCCAGCCGGACCCGGGCCATCCCCCCGAACAGGCCCGCCTCGATGCCCAGCAGCGGATCGTCCACCAGCGGCTCGGTGTGCCGGACCAACTGCTCCCAGTCCTTGACCAGGTAGGCCCGGCAGGCGTGCAGGAACCGCACCTGCGGATCGGTGTCGACCGGGGGCAGTGCGGCGAGCGCCTGGTCCAGCTCGGGCACGTGGCGGCCGTCGAGCCAGTGCGAGGCGTGGGCCAGCAGCAGGTCCCGCCGGCTCTCCAGCACGGGCTGCACCCACCAGCCCAGCCAGTACCAGGAGTTCAGCGTCCGCCGGTGCCGGGCCCGCTGTTCCCCGAAGCGGTCCCGGTGCGCGTACATGCGCAGTAACGCGTCGGTGGTGTCCACCCGCAGCGCGTGCAGGCCCAGCCAGGCGTCGGCCATCGTGGGATCGAGCCGTACGGCCGCCCGGAACTCCTCCTCGGCCTGCGGATAGGCGCCCATGGTGCAGGCGTCGACCCCGCGCAGCCAGGCGAGTTCGGCCGGGGCGTGCGCACTGCCCGGCGTGCCGAAATCCATCACGTCCCCCACAAGCCTGCCCCCGTGGTGCGCGGCAACCCCCGCGCCGAGGGCGCGAGTTGCCCTTGCGCCGATGAAATCAGGGGTGCATCGTACCTGCGGTTTCGCACCTTACGTAGGGTGCGAGGGGCCGGGTTAGGGGGTGTGTCCCGGGCGTGCCCGGTGACGCACGGTGAAGGCGCGGGGTGACCCGGAACAGGACGAAGCCCCCGGTCACGGGGGAACAACCGGGGGCTTCGCGTGCGCGGAGGCCGGTAAAAGCCCCGCATTGAGAACGTAAGGCCGGTGCGGGCCCGAGGTCAAGCAGGTCGGTGGAGCCCCGGCGGAGCGGACTTCCCGGGCGGCTCAGGCCCGGGGGAGTCCGTGACCCTCGGTGACCGAAGCGGGGGTTCGTGCGGGCGCACCCGCCCCGCAAGACCACTCGTATCCCGTACCCCTCTGCCGCACCAGGGTGTCCGCGAAGGGGCGCGAAGGATCATCCGAGAAGTGCGCGCGCTCCGCGCGCTCCCACCCGTCCCAGAAATCGGAAAGTTCACGCCCGTCCCGGTTTCGCCCCCGCCCCCAGGACTGTTCACGGGGCGTCTCCATCCACAGCAGCCGCGCCAGATGCGGCCGCAGCGCCCGCCGCCCGGCCCCGACCCCCTCGACGAGGAGCACCGGCACCGGCTCCAGGACCCGCTCCGGGCCGAAGCGGCGCTCCACCCAGTCGTACGGCCGCCAGTGCGCGGGCCGCCCGGCCGCCAGCGGTTCCAGTACCTGCGTCCGCAGCCGCTCCTGCCAGCCGAACAGTTCCTCGTGGGTGGCCACGTCGTCCAGGTGTAGCACCGGAACCCCGCCCAGGGCGTCCGCCAGCCGCGCCGCGAAGGTGCTCTTCCCGGAACCGGCGTGCCCGTCGATCCCGACGAGCCGTACCGGGCCGAGGGACGGGGGCAGCGCGGAGAGTTCCCGCGCGAGTGATTCGAGTGACTGGTGTGGCTCCACCCGACCAGCGTAGACAGGGCCGACACGTGGCGCGGCTTCGGCCCGCGACGGGCGGGAACTGGAAGGGTGAAGCCACCGAAGCACCGACCCGAAGCACCGACCCACCCTGGGGGACCCCGCGATGACCGCACCCACACCGCGCAGGGCCGTACTCGCCGCCGCACTCGCGGTCGCCACCGCGGCCACCGCCGCCACCGTCTCCGGCGGCAGCGCCTCCGCGGCCGCCCCGGCCGCCCCCCGGGGCCCGGGCCGTACCGTCGACAACCGGTTCTGGTTCTCGCACGCCCACTGGCTGGCCGGGACCCACCGGGGCACCGCCGCGGTGGGTGGCGCCCGCCCCGGTCTGCAGGTCAGGACCCCGGCGGGCCGGACCGAGTACGCCGACCCGCACACCGGGAAGAAGGGCGTCTGGGAGTACGCCACCTGGACCTCGCCCGTGCACCGCCCGGCCGTCCCCGCCACGGAGGCCGTCGCCTCCTGGAACGCCGACACCCCCGCCGGGACCTGGATCCGGATCGAACTGCGGGCCACTTACCAGGACGGCACGGCCACCCCCTGGTACGTCATGGGCCGCTGGGCCTCCGGGGACGGCGACATCCGCCGCACCTCCGTGGACGGCCAGACCGACGGCCGGTCCACCGTCTGGACCGACACCCTGGCCGTCGACTCCCCGGCGGGCGGCCCGCGCATCACCGCCTGGCAGCTGCGCCTGACCCTGTACCGCCGGCCCGGCGCCGACCGGGGGCCCACCGTCCGGCTCGCCGGCGCGATGGTCTCCGCCGTCCCGGACCGGTTCACCGTCCCCGCCTCCACCCCCTCCGGGCGGGCCCACGAGCTGAAGGTCCCGCGCTACTCCCAGGAGGTCCACAAGGGGCGCTACCCCGAGTACGACAACGGGGGAGAGGCCTGGTGCAGCCCCACGTCCTCCCAGATGGTCGTCGAGTACTGGGGCCACAGGGCCGCCGCCGGCTCCACGGCCTGGGTCGACCCCCGGTACTCCGACCCGCAGGTGTGCCACGCGGCCCGCTCCACCTACGACGCCGCCTACAAGGGCTGCGGCAACTGGCCCTTCAACGCCGCCTACGCCGCCACCCACCGAGGGCTCGCGGGCGTCGTCACCCGCCTCGCCTCCCTGGCCGACCTGGAGACCCTGGTCCGGGCCGGGATCCCGGCCATCACCTCGCAGTCCTTCCGCGCCGAGGAGCTCACCGGCGCCGGCTACGGCACCGCGGGCCACCTGATGACCGTCATCGGGTTCACGGCCGCCGGGGACGTCGTCGTCAACGACCCCCACGCGCCCGACAACCCGTCCGTACGCCGTGTCTACAAGCGTCGCGAATTCGAGAACGTCTGGCTGCGCACCAAGCGCCACAACGCGGCCGGGAAGGTCGTCTCCGGCTCCGGTGGCGTCTGCTACCTCTACGCCCCGCAGGTGCCCGACGCGGCGCGGCTCGCGGCGCTGCGTGCGGTGGGAGTGCTGTGAAAACCGGTGAAACCCACCTTTGACCTGATGGTGGGGATAGGCGGAACATAATGGGGTAAATGGCACATAAAGCCTTCTCAAGGAGAGGCGGCCAGACATGACCACCCATTCGAGCATCGAGCACCACCCCGACCTCGCTGAGATGCGCACGCGCTTCGAGCGGGTGACCGCCACCCCCGCAGCGCAGGCCGTGGAGGCATTGGCCCTGATCACCGGCCTGTACCTGGCGGCTTCGCCATGGATCGCAGGGTTCAGCACCCTCACGCCGCTGGCCATCAACAACCTGATCGCCGGCCTGGCGTTCTGCCTGTGCATGGGCGGTCTGGGCACTGCCTACGAACGCACCCACGCCATGGCGTGGACAGCGGTCGCCCTCGGTGCATGGACGATCATCGCCCCGTGGGCCATCGCCGGCGAGATGGACACGACCCGCACCGTGGTCAGCAACATCATCACCGGCGCCGTCGCCCTGTGCCTCGGCCTCGCGATGGCGGCCATGGCCGGCCGCAACAGGGAGACCCGCGTCTGACCGGCCCGTCGGGATCCTCATCGGCCGGGCCCGGGCCGCACCGGTACGCCGGAGCGGCCCGGGCCCGGCTGCGCTGCGTGACGCGCGCCACCAGTGACCAACATCTCTCCCGCGAAAGCCGCGAACGCTGGCACATTGGACACCATGACCGCCAACAGCGCCGCCCCCGACGTCCCCGCCCGCACCCTCGTCCGCACCGGCGGACCCGAGGACGACTCCTCCTGGCTGGAGCACGTGCTCGGCTGGACGCTCGTCGTCGTGGTGGCCATGTTCGTCACCCAGGTCGGCTGGCTGTAACCCCCCGGTTCCCCCCGCCGCACCCCGCGCGCCCGTCACGTTCGTCGTGGCGGGCGTTTTCGCGTCCCAGGACGGCGAGGCTGTGCGGCGGCGGCGGACCGCGCCTGCACAATTCCGCTCGACGCCCGAGCACCCGTGCCTCCACACCAGCCACAAGGGACTCCTCATGGCCACGAAGAAGAACCTTCACGCCGACCGCACCAGCGTCGCCCACAAGGTCCGCTACGCGCTGAGCAACCCGACCCGCATCGCCCCGTACCTCCGCCGCGCCGCACGGGACGCCTGGCTGCGCCACAAGCACCCCGACCACGTGTCGTACTACCGGGCCGTCATGGCCTCGGACACCGGCCGCAACCCCGAGGCCGCCGTCGGCAGCCAGAGCCACGACCGCTGGCTGGCCCTGGGCAAGATGCAGTTCGACTACCTGCTGGGCCACGGCCTCACGCCCGCCCACCGCATGCTGGACATCGGCTGCGGCAACCTGCGGGCGGGCTGGCGCTTCATCGAGCACCTCGAACCCGGCCACTACTACGGCATCGACATCTCGCCCGACATCCTCATCGCCGCCAAGGAGACCCTGACCAGGCAGCGCCTGCAGCACAAGCTGCCGCACCTGACCATCACCCGGGACCTCACCCTGGACTTCCTCCCCGACCGCCACTTCGACGTCGTGCACGCCCACAGCGTCTTCTCCCACTCCCCGGTCCCGATCATCGACGAGTGCCTGGCCCACGTGGAGCGCGTACTGGCCCCGGGCGGCTGGTTCGACTTCACCTTCGACCGCACCGAGGGCGCCGAACACCAGGTCCTGCGCGAGGACTTCTACTACCGCACCGAGACCCTCGTCGACCTTGCCGCGCGGCACGGCCTCAAGGCCCGGTTCATGGACGACTGGGAGCGGCTCGGACACGGCCAGTCCAAGATCCGCGTCACGGCCGGCTGACCCCCGCCGAGCACCCCGCCCGGCAGATCACGAGGCTTCCAGCCGCAGCCCGTCGGTGACGATCACATCGGAGGTGACGAGCGCCTGCTCGGCCGTGACCCGGGTCATGAAGACGAACGGCGGGATCACCGGCGGAGCGGGCAGCCCGTCCGGGCTGAAGGTGACGCACAGCAGCCCTTCGATGCAGCCGCTGAACCTCGTCAGGTACAAGGTCACGTCGCCCCGCAGATCGAGCGAGGTGGCGGCGAGCCCGTACTCCTCGCTTCCGTCGCGCGTGCGCAGCCGGTAGTCGCGCAGCGAGGCCGCGCGCATCCGCAGCACCAGCACCTTCAGCGGCCCGTCCACCGTCGGCACGTGCGCGACCCCCGCGAAGGCGAAGCCCTGCGGCGCGAACAGCGAGGTGGTGACCGTCGGCGGAGTCCGCGCCGCCATCGGAGTCCCCGCGGCGGGCGCGGCGCCCGCCCCTTCTCGCGGTGAACCGGGCTCCGGACTGGTGCCGCCCGTCGCCAGCGCCGCCAGCAGCACCACGGGCAGTACGGCGGCCAGCGCCCGCGGACCCGCGCCGTCCGGGCTCGGCAGGTACGGACCCTCCTCGTCCGGCTCCTGCGCGGGCAGCGGGGTCCAGCCGAAGGCCAGCGCGCTCCCGGCGATCCCGAGCGCCATCCCGACCAGGAACCCGCCGAGATTGGTCGCCACGAAGGAGAGCACCGACAGCAGCAGCGCGTGCAGCGACACGTACGCCCGGGCCTGCGGCAGGAACCACAGGAACAGCCCCGCCAGGACCAGCGCCACACCGATCCCGATGGCGGCGATCCCGCCGAGGCCCAGGCTCACCAGCACGGTCAGCGGCGACAGCGGGACGAGCAGCAGCTCGGTCCCGCCCAGCACCAGCAGCAGCCCGCCCCAGAACGGCCGGGTCCGGCGCCACACGCGCAGCCGGCGCCGGTGCTCCGGCAGCGGGAGCCGCCGCTCGAGCCACCCGTTCCGCAGGCCCGCTGCCCGCCGGACGGCGCTGCGGACGACTAGAAGCACGTCGCGCCGTCCAGGCCGACGCTCAGCTTCAGGCCCTTGAGCCGGAAGTTTCCGCCGGTCGCGGACCAGGCGCGGGACTTCACGCCCACCACCTCGATGTCCCCGGCCTGGAGGCCGAACGCGCCCGGCTCGCCCTTGACCCCGGCCACCTGGTCCAGGGTCGAGGCGTCCCGGCCGATCTGCGCCGTGCCGAAGACGGCGTCGCCGGCCAGGTCCTCGCCGTCGATCACCAGACTGCTCGCCGTGACCTCCCCGGCCGGGCCCCCGGCGGTCAGCTTGAAGACCACCGTGCCGAGCGGGGTCCCCACCTCCGCGGCCTGGCAGATGTCGGCGAGCGTGGCCTCGCCGATGCCGAGGAGCGCCACGGGATGGCCCTTGCCGTCGACGGAGCGGTCCGTCTGCACGTAGGAGGCCAGGCCCTTGCTCGTCAGCCGGGAGGAGGAGACCTGGAAACTGGTCCCCGAGACGGCGAAGGAGGCGGCGAGCGCGCCCTGCGCCATGATGACGGCCATGGCACCGACCGCGGCGACCGCCGGCACCGCGACCAGGACCGTCTTCTTCCACCGGACCCGGCCCTCGCGGGGCCGTCCGCGGCCCCCGCTGCCACCGGCGTCCGCGCGCTCGTCCCTGCGCTCGTGCTTGCCCTTGCCCTTGTCGTGGCCCTTGCCCTTGCCCATGCCCATGCCCATGAAGGTGCCTCCCGTACGTCGTCCAGTGCGCAGGGGAAGTGCTGCCAGGGTGCTGCCATACTTCAGCCATCCGGTGGCAGTTCGAGGCTAGGGCCGAATTTGAATAATAGTCAACAGCGGGGTACGACCGGCCGTTCGCAGGTCCGCAGGGCCGAACTCATAGCGACCGGGCGCAAGTTGTTCGCCGACACCTCGTACGACGCACTGTCCGTGGACGACATCGCCCAGCACGCGGGCGTCGCCAAGGGCTTGATCTACTACTACTTCAAGAGCAAGCGCGGCTACTACCTCGCCATCGTCGAGGACTCCGTCGCCGAGCTCCTCGCCCGCGCCGGCGGGGAGACCGGCCTCCCGCCCGCCGAGCGGGTCCGCCGCACCATCGACGGCTACCTGTACTACGCCGAGCATCACCACGCCGCCTACCGCACCATCGTCACCGGCGGCGTCGGCTCCGACGCCGAGGTGCTGGCCATCCGCGACGCCGTCCGCGAGGAACTGGTCGCCACCATCGCCGAAGGCGCGTACGGACGCCGCACCCTCCCGCCGATCGCCCGGCTCGCGCTCGTGGGCTGGCTCTCCTCGGTCGAGGGGATCACCCTGGAATGGACCGGCGCCCTCGTCGCGGGCGCGGCCGACCAGCCCGACCGCGACCGGCTCGGAGCCCTCCTCGTGCGCCAGCTGAGGACGACACTGGACGTCATCGAGGAGTTCGTCCCGGAGTGCCCCGCTCCGCCCGCCCGGGGAGGAGCCGCCGGAGAGCGGAATGATCTTGCACCGGTGACGGGACGCCCCTGATCGGGCATACTCAACCCGCCGCAGCCGCTGAACAGCCGCTTCCGTGATCCGGAAGGGCAGCATCGGCTGTAAGAGCACCGAGATCCGGCGGCGCGTCCCACACCTCACGCGTCGCCGCCGTGCCCGACCAGGGAGGAGAGCGCCGCCATGACAGACCGCGCCCCGCAGACGGTGGACCGTCAGCTGCCCACCGAGGAGTCCCGGGACCTCCTCGCCCTCGTACGCGAGATCGCACAGCGCGAGATCCGCCCCAAGGCCGCCGAGGAGGAGGACGCCGGACGGTTCCCCCGCGAGGTCTTCACCCTGCTCTCCGACGCGGGGCTGCTGGGCCTCCCGTACCCCGGAGAGTTCGGCGGCGGCGAGCAGCCGTACGAGGTCTACCTCCAGGTCCTGGAAGAGCTGGCCGCGGCCCGCCTGACCGTCGGCCTCGGCGTCAGCGTGCACTCCCTGGCCTGCCACGGACTGGCCGGCTACGGCACCAAGGAGCAGCAGGCCGCCCACCTGCCCGACATGCTCGGCGGCGGCCTCCTCGGCGCGTACTGCCTCTCCGAGCCGGCCGCGGGCTCCGACGCCGCCTCGCTGACCACCAAGGCGGTGCGCGAGGGCGACGACTGGATCATCACCGGCACCAAGGCGTGGATCACCCACGGCGGAGTCGCCGACTTCTACACCGTCCTGGCCCGCACCGGCGTCGAGGGCCCCAAGGGCATCACCGCCTTCCTGGTCCCCGGCGACGCGGAGGGCCTGACCGCGGCCGTGCCCGAGAAGAAGATGGGCATGAAGGGCTCGCCCACCGCCCAGCTGCACTTCGACGGGGTCCGGGTGTCCGACGCCCGCCGCATCGGCGAGGAGGGCCAGGGCTTCACGATCGCCCTGGCCGCACTGGACGCCGGCCGCCTGGGCATCGCCGCCTGCGCCATCGGCGTCGCCCAGGCGGCGCTGGACGAGGCCGTTGCGTACGCGCTGGACCGCAAGCAGTTCGGACACCCGATCGCGGACTTCCAGGGGCTGCGCTTCATGCTGGCCGACATGGCCACCAAGATCGAGGCGGGCCGGGCGCTCTACCTCGCGGCGGCGCGGCTGCGCGACGCCGGCAAGCCGTTCTCCCGCCAGGCGGCGATGGCCAAGCTGTTCTGCACGGACGCGGCGATGGCCGTGACCACGGACGCGGTCCAGATCCTCGGCGGCTACGGCTACACCGCGGACTTCCCGGTCGAGCGCCTGATGCGGGAGGCGAAGGTGCTCCAGATCGTCGAGGGCACCAACCAGATCCAGCGCATGGTCATCGCCCGCCACCTCGCGGGGCCGGAGACGCGCTAGTGGCGGAGCCCGCTGCGCTCGAGGTCAGCCCGGCCCTGACCGAGGCCGAACTGAACGAGCTGTTCGCGGCCTCCTGGCCCGGGCACCGTACGGCCTCCTTCGCCCCGGTCCTCGAGCGGAGCCTGGCCTGGGTCGCCGCCCGCCGGGACGGCCGCCTGGTCGGCTACGTCAACGTCGCCTGGGACGGCGGCGTGCACGCCTTCGTCCTCGACACGACGGTGCATCCGCAGGAGCGGCGGCGCGGGCTGGGGGTCCGTCTGGTACGGGCCGCCGCCGGGGCGGCGCGGGAGCGCGGAGCGCAGTGGCTGCACGTCGACTACGAGCCGCACCTCGAGGCCTTCTACGCGCAGTGCGGTTTCCGCCCTTCGGCGGCGGGGGTGCTGGCGCTCTGAGCGGGGGCCCTGCCGATCGGGATCGGCTTTCGGATCAGCTTCCGAAGAGCGGACCGTTCGGCCAGATCGGGGAGGAAGCGATCCGGGACCACTCCGGGTCGCGCCGCCCCGGCACGGTCCGCCCGTCCTCGGTCCAGCGGGCGATCAGCGCACTGTAGATCGGCGGATCGGGAAACCGCTGCCGGGACGCGGGGGCGGGGGGGGGGGGGGGGGAGGGGGGGGGGGGGGGGGGGGGGCTCTTCAGGATGGAGGGAAAGGGGGGGGGGGGGAGGGGGGCGCAGGGGGGGTTTGGATCTTTTGTTCT
>NZ_JBVJFA010000031.1:0-89184 GCF_055588085.1 Streptomyces sp. NPDC046303 | reverse complement strand
GCGTGCTCTCGGCGTGCCGGCCGGATGCCCGCGTACTGGACGTACTTGGGCTTTCGGCCGGTGCGGCGAGAGTGCGTGCCGGGCATCGCGACGCCACGGACCTCCGTCAGACACCCCCTAGTGGTAGAGGTACTCCACGAATTGCCCGGCCACGACGTTGGCCGAGGCCGTCGCGAGGAGGTACCCGGGGTGCGCCCGGGTTCTGACGCCGGACGGGGAAGCCAGGGCGCCGGCCGTCCTGGTCTGCCACCACACGAAGGCCGCGAGCAGGATGCAGGCCACCGGAAGCTGGAAGATCTCCTGGCCCGTGAAGTGCGGAACGGCCCCGCAGATTCCGGCGATGCCGGCGGCGCCGAGCAGCACCCCGCGCCCGTCGAAGCGAATGCCGAGGGGACCCGGGCGGTCGGGCACCAGGGCAGCCGTGCCGATCGCGGCGGCCACGGCGAAGGGGATCGCGGCGAGCAGCCACACACGCCAGCTCAGGATCATCGGCAACCACCAGGCCGCCAGCAGGCCGAGCGCCGGGCCGCCGCCCGCGATCGCGACGTAGATCCCGAATGCCCGGCGCCGTTCCTGCGGGTCGGTGAAGGAGGTCGACACCAGGACCGGTGCGGCCGACGAGACCAGCGCGGCGAAGGCGCCCTGCAGGGCGCGGCCCGTGATCCACATGCCCGAGGAGGGCGCCATGCCCGCGAGGACGGCGGCCGCCGCGAACCCCGCCAGGCCGATCATCAGCACCCTCTTGCGGCCCACGAGGTCCGCGACGCGGGCGCCGAACAGCAGCACCCCGAGGAAGGCCAGCGCATAGGCGATGGGCATCACGTCGAGGTAGACGGTGGACGACACCCGCACGGGGTGAAGCCCGAAGTCCGCGACGGCGCCCGTCGCCATCATCACCGCGTTGGAGAACGTCGCATCGATCAGCACGACCAGCTGGGCCAGGGCCAGCGCCCACAGGCCCCGCCAGCGCCGGGGATGGGGGACCTCCGGGTCCGGGAACCGGGCCGGGGAGGTGGGTGCGCCCCAGACTCCGGGCGACGGGGCCGGGGGCGGGGGTGCACCGAAGCCGGGGGCGGCGCCGGAGTGCGCGGGGGCCGTCGGGACGTACGCGGGCGGCGGAGGCGTCGGCCGTGCGGCGACGGCATCGGCGGGTACGGCGGGGGAGTAGTCCAGCAGATGGGCGGCGCGGCGGCCGAGCTGGGCCAGCACCGCACCCGGCAGCCACTCGCCGGCCTGGCCGGTCGCCGTGCGCGAGGCCACCTCATGGGGGGTGGGCCGCTCGGCCGGGTCCTTGTGCAGACATGCGCCCACGAGATCGACGAGGGAATCCGGAACGCCGGTCAGGTCCGCCTCTTCCTCGGCGATCCGGAAGAGGTGGGCGTTCAGACCCGTGTCCGTGGCGCCGAAGAGGAGGCGTCCGGTGGCGGCGTAGACGAGGAGCGCGCCCAGGCAGAACACATCGCTGGCGGGGGTGAGTTCGAGGCCGCGGACCTGCTCCGGGGACATGAAGCCGGGGGAGCCGATCAGCATGCCGGTGCGGGTGTGCAGGCTGTCCCCGGCCAGGCTGTCCATCGCGCGTGCGATGCCGAAGTCGATGACGCGGGGGCCGTCCACGGTGATCAGGACGTTGGACGGCTTGAGGTCACGGTGGATCAGGCCCGCCTCGTGCACGGCCTGCAGGGCGAGGGCGAGCCGGTTGGCGAGGGTACGGACCGAGTACTCGGGCAACGGCCCGAAGTCCTCGGCCACGACGGTCGTCAGGTCCGGCCCCGGGATGTACTGGGTCGCCACCCAGGGCACGGCTGCCTCGGTGTCGGCGTCCAGGACGTCGGCGGTCCAGGCCCCGCCCACCCGCCGGGCCGCGGCCACCTCGCGGGCGAACCGCCGGCGGAACTCGGTGTGCTGGGCGTGTTCGGCCTGGACGACCTTGACCGCGACCGTACGTCCCAGGTCCGAGCGACCCAGGTAGACCAGGCCCATCCCGCCGGCGCCGAGGCGGGCGATCAGGCGGTACGGGCCTATGGAGGCGGGGTCCTGCCCCGTCAGCTGTTCCACGGTAGAGGTCAGCCCTTCAGGTTCGAGTCGTCCAAGCCGCGCTGTGTGGCGAGTTTCCGCCACAGCCCTAGGTCTGCTTCGTCCAGCGTTGGGACGCCTGGCCCCCGCAGGTGTTCGTCACGAGCCCGCTGGCCATGGCGAGGTCGAGGCAGCCGCCGCTGTAGTCGTTCCGCAAGCTGCCGTTCGAACCCGTACGCCACAGCATGCTGGTGCTCCCCGAGGTGCAGTCGCCCACGAAGACGGCCTGGCCGAGCATGTTGGCGTACAGACACCCGCCGGTCTGCTTGTTGACGAGCTTGAAACTGCCGTCCGGCCTGCTCTGCACGGTCCACCGCGCGGTCGGGTCCGCGCAGTCACCGTGGTCCGAAGAGCCGTAGACCTGGGTGATGCACCTGCCGTTGTTGCCGTTGCGGTAGCGGTAGGTGCCGGAATCCGGGGGCGCCGGGGCCGAGGGGGCCGTGGTCGTCCCGCCGCCGGAAGGGCGCGGACTGCCGGCGCCGCCCCCGTTCGCGGTGCTTCCGGAGCCGCCCGGTCCGGGCTGCGTACCGCCGGCGGCGTTCCCGCTTCCGGGACCGGTGCCGGTTCCGGTTCCTGTTCCGGTCCCGGTTCCGGCGCCCCCGGCGCCGGTGGCCGGGGCTCCGGCCGTCCCGCCCTGTCCCGGGCCCTGGCCGTCCGCTCCGGCCGTCTCCTGACCGGGCGGCTGCGCGGGCGCGGAAGCGGACGGGCCGGCGCCGGCCGCCGGGGCCGACGGATCGGCCGGCGCGGAGACCGATGTGCTCGGGGCGCCCTGTGCGCCGGTCTGCGGCGAGGAGCCGTACGGCAGGTGCTGGATGGCGAGGGTCGTACCGCCCGCGACCACGACCACGGGGACGACGGCGAGGACGACGCGGGTACGGCGGCGGCGCTCGGGACGTTCGGGACGTCCGGGGCGCTCGGGGCGCGACGCGGTCTCGGGCACGGGCTGCGGCGCGGGGTCCTTCTCCGAGGCCCGCTCCGGTTCCTTTCCCGCTTCCGTGGCGGGCTCTCCCGGTTCCGATTCCGGTTCTGATTCGGGTTCCGCTTCAGGTTCCGGATTTCCGCCGGCGAGCGGGAGCGTCGGCACGTCGACGTCCTGCACGTGCGCGGCGAAGGCGGCCCGCTCGGTCAGGCGCTCCGTGATGGCCGCGGGCCACAGCGGGGCGCCGGCCGATCCGTGCCGGGTGGCGCGTTCGAGGAGTTCGGCCGCCGTGGGACGGCCCTCGGGGTCCTTGTCGAGACAGGACGCGACGAGGGCGGCGAGTTCCGGTTCCAGCTCCCGCAGCGGCTCCAGGTCGGGAGCCTCGTGGACGATGCGGTACAGCACGCCGTGCCCCGACTCGTCGCCGAAGGGCGGCTGGCCGCACGCCGCGTACGCGAGGACCGAGCCCAGCGCGAACACGTCGGTCGCGCCGCTCAACCGCCGTCTCCCCGTGGCCTGTTCGGGCGCCATGTAGGCGGGCGTGCCCACGACCATGCCGGTCCGGGTCAGCTGGCTCTGTTCGGCGGCCCGGGCGACGCCGAAGTCGATCAGGGTGAGGCCGTCGAGGGTCAGCATGACGTTGGACGGCTTGAGGTCCCGGTGCACCATGTCCAGCGCGTGCACCGCTGCCAGGCCCGTCGCCGCTTTCCGCAGCAGCAGCCACAGCGCGTCCGCGGGGAGCGGGCCGCCGTGCAGTCCGATGGCCTCCCGCAGGGTGAGCCCGGGGATGTACGCGGTGGCGAACCACGGGGGCCTTGCCGTGCGGTCGCTGGCGAGCAGCGGCGCGGTGGCCTCCGCGGGCAGCCGGGCGAGGTTGTCCAGCTCGTGCCCGAAACGGCGCACGAAGTCCGCGTCCTCGCCGACCACGGAGGCCAGCAGCTGCTTGACGGCGACGTACCGGCCCTCGTGGACGCCCAGGTACACCCGTCCCATGCCGCCGGCCCCGAGCCGGCCCGCCAGTGCGATCGGGCCGATCCGGCGCGGGTCCTCCGCCTCCAGTGGCTCGGCTCCGCTCCCCGTCAGCTCCAGCACGTCAGCCCCGCCCCCGCTAGGAAATGGAATCAGTTTCTAGAAATCTACCTGATACCCCTCTCGGGCAACACGCCGGGGCGGCCGCCGACTTACCGGTGCGGGCGCCGACTTGCCGGTGTGGCGGCCACCGGCTACCGGTGCTGAATCTCCGTCACCAGTCCCGCGACGAGGCGCGCCCGCTCGGCCATCGCCTCGACCTCCAGGTACTCGTGGTCGGCGTGGGCGCCGCCCCCGACCGCTCCGAGGCCGTCGAGGGTGGGCACGCCCAGCGCGGCGGTGAAGTTGCCGTCGCTGCCGCCGCCGACCGCCTTGCCTTCGAGGCCGGGAAGCAGTCGCTGGGCCACCGCGAAGAGTCCGGCCGACGCCGACTCGGGCATCGGGGGCCGGCCGATGGACCCCTCGACCGAGATCCGTGCCCCTTCGAGGTGCGGAGCGAGCGCCGCGAAGGCGGATTCGATGCGCTCCTTCTCGGCGGCCGACTCGACCCGGACGTCGACGATGACGGTCGCCTCGGCGGGAACGACGTTGTCCAGGGTTCCGGCGGAGGCGACGGTCGGGGTGACGGTCGTGCCGATCCCGGGCCGGCCGAGCGCCGTGATGTCCAGTACCTGGTGGGCCGCTTCGATCAGGGCGTTGATGCCGGCCGCGGGTTCGAGGCCCGCGTGCGAGGCCCGGCCGGCGATGGAGACCCGGAACGTGCCGCAGCCCTTGCGGCCGGTCTTCAGGGCTCCGCCGTCGGCGGCGCCCTCGAACACGAGCACCGCGCCGCAGGCGAGGGCCCGTTCCTCGATGAGGGCCCGGGAGGAGTGCGAGCCGACCTCCTCGTCGGCGGTGATCAGGATCTCGACGCCCGAGCGGTCCTCGAGGCTCGCCAGGCCGTGGACGGCCTGGACCAGGCCGCCGAGCATGTCGAAGACCCCGGGGCCGGTCACGTGTCCGTTCTCGACCCGGAACGGGCGGCGCTCCAGGGTGCCGAGCGGGAACACCGTGTCGTGGTGACCGAGGATCAGCACCTTGGGATCGCCGCCGCCCGACCAGTGGACGTGCGGCCCGGCCCCGCTCTCGACGAGTTCGGCCCGCCCGCCGAGGCGGCTCTCGATGACCGCGGCGACCACCTTGGCCGAAGCCGCCAACGCGTCGAGGTCGCGCGAGGGCGACTCGGTCTCGACGAGCGCCCGGAGGTCCTCGATCATCGCGTCCACGGTCACCTGGGTGGTCCTGTGCATCGTCATGCCGCACAGATTAGTGGCCGCCCATCCGCCGGTCGCGTCGGCGGAGTAAAGAATGCTTGACATGTTGTCGCGGTTCCTTGACACTCCGAATGTCAGGTTTTCTTGACATGAGGAGAGTGGGAGCGGACGTGGCAGTGGAGGAGAAGCGTGCCTGGAGCATGCTCGTGGTCGCGGTCGGCTCGTACGCCGCGTACCTGTGGGTGGTGCTGGGGCGCCCGGCGGCGGTGCCGCTGGCCCAGGCGCCGTACGTGGCGGCCCTGTTGTGGACGGTGGGCCTGGCGATCGCCGTGTCGATCGCCGCACACATCGTGATCGCCGCGTTCTCGCCGCGGGAGGCGAACGTCAAGGACCAGCGCGACCGCGAGATCCACCGCTTCGGCGAGTACGTGGGGCAGTCGCTGGTCGTGATCGGCGCGGTGGCCGGCCTGGTCCTGGCGATGGCCGAGGCCGCTCCGTTCTGGATCGCCAACGCCATCTACCTGGCGTTCGTCCTGTCGTCGGTGCTGGGCTCGGCGGTCAAGGTCATCTCCTACCGGTTCGGATTCCACCCGTGGTGAAGCCGACGCGGGTCACCAACACCATCAGGGCCCAGCGCTTCGCCCACGGCGAGATGACCCAGGCCGAGCTCGCCCGCCGCATCGGCGTGAGCCGGCAGACCGTCATCGCCATCGAACAGGGCCGCTACTCGCCGTCCCTGGAGATGGCCTTCCAGATCGCCCAGGTGTTCGGCGTTCCCCTGGACGGCGTCTTCCAGTATTCCGCCCATCCGGGCAGCTCGGACAACAGCGGTACAGAGAGAGGCAGTTCATGAGAGCCATCGTCCAGGACGTCTACGGACCGCCCGAGGTCCTCCACCTCGACGAGATCGCCCCGCCCGTGCCCGGCCGGGGCGAAGTCCTCCTGCGCGTCCAGGCGGCCGGTGTCGACATGGGCGTCTGGCACCTCACGGCGGGCATGCCCATGGCGATCCGGGTGGCGGGCTTCGGTCTGCGGGCGCCCAAGCAGCGGGTCCCCGGCATGGACGTCGCGGGCCGCGTGGAAGCCGTCGGCCCGGACGTCACCCGGCTGCGGCCCGGCGACGAGGTGTACGGCACCTGCACCGGCTCCTTCGCCGAGTACGCCTGCGCCAAGGAGGACGAGCTGGCTCCCCGGCCGGCCCGGCTGACGCCCGAGCAGGCGGCCGTCGTCACGATTTCCGGATCCACCGCCCTCCAGGCCCTGAACGCGGGCCGGCTGCGGCCCGGCGGGCGGGTCCTGGTGATCGGCGCCTCGGGCGGGGTGGGCACCTACGCCGTCCAGCTGGCCAAGGCCCTGGGGGCCGCTCACGTCACCGGGGTCTGCAGCGCCTCCAAGGCGGAACTGGTCCGCTCCCTCGGAGCCGACGAGGTCCTCGACTACGCCCGCGAGGACCCCACGGACGGCGGCAGCCGCTACGACCTCGTCCTCGACATCGCCGGCAACCATCCCGTGCGCCGGCTCCGCCGGGTGCTCACCCCCGGCGGAGCCCTGGTCATGGTCGGCGGCGAGACCGACGGCCGCTGGCTCGGCGGCTACCACCGCGCGCTGGGGGCCCTGCTGCGGTCCCCCTTCATCCGTCACCGGGTGCGCGTCCTCGCCTCCACTCCGAAGCCCGAGGACCTGCGCGCCCTCGGGGAGCTCATCGAGTCCGGCGCGCTCACCCCGTCCATCGACCGCACGGTCCCGCTGGCCGAAGTCCCCGACGCGATACGCCGCCTGAAGTCCGGCCAGGTACGCGGCAAGATCGCGGTCAGCGTGTGACGGGTGTCGCGGACGCGCCGGCGCAGCGGAGGCGGTCGGCGGTGACGGGGGCGCCGTCGGCGACGTTGCGGTCGTAGGTGACCGTCGTGACCCGGGCGGGCCGGGTACCCACGGCGACCTCGAAGACCTTGTCCTGCTCCGGGCCGGGCCGCAGCCGGGCGCCGGGCAGGGCGGCCGCGAGGGTCGCGGCGTCCTCCTCCCGTCCGGCCGGATAGGTGATGACCGGCGGACCGTCGGGACGCGCCGTCGGTGCGGGCTGGCTGCTGGTGGCGGCGAAACCGGTCGCGCGGAGGGCCGCCGCCACGTCCTCGTCGTCCACGCGGACCGCGATGGCCGCCGGGTTGCTCGCGACCGGGGTCTGCGGGACGGGCTGGATGCGGGTGTCGCCGGTGATGGGGCGGTCGGCGCCGAGAGCGTCCCACAGGGCCGCGGACCGGGACTCGTCCCACAGCAGGGTGGAGCCCACGCCGGGTACGCGGTGGTCGAAGAGCCGGATCGGAACGGTCGCGAACTCGGTGCGGTCCGGGCGCAGCCGGCCGAGCGCCCATCCGATCCGGACCAGGTCGCGCAGGCCGGTCCGCTCGTCGGTCCGTACGGACTTCAGCAGGGTCCGTGCGGTGCGCGCGGTGTTCACCGGACCGTCCAGCGCGCCCTCGGCGGTCAGGCGGGCCAGGAGGTCGTTGACCACGCGCTGCTGGCGGCGGACGCGGCCGAGGTCTCCGGGCCGCTGGTTGACGTGCCGGGCCCGGACGTAGCGCAGCGTGCCGTTGCCGTCGGTGCGGTGGACCCCGGCGGGGACGTCGAGGCCGGAGTTCTCGTCCTTCAGCGGCCGGTCCGTGCAGATGGTGGCGCCGCCCAGGTTGTTGACGGCCTGTTCGAAGCCGGTGAAGCCCGTCTCCAGGTAGTGGTCGATGTGCAGGCCGGTCACGTTCTCGACGGTGCGCACCGTCAGGGGGCCGCCGCCGATCGCGTACGCGCCGTTGATCTTGCCCCACCGGGCGGGTGCGGTGTCACCGGCGGCGCCGGCGTACGGGACGTAGGAGTCCCGCGGGATGGACACCACGCTCGCCCGGCGCAGGTCCTCCGACAGGTGCACGAGCATCATCACATCGGTGCAGTTGCAGCCCTTGCCGCCGGCGTGGAGCCGGACCTTCTCGGCGGCGGAGAGGCCGGCGCGGCTGTCGATGCCCACGACGAGGATGTTCGTACCCCGGCCCGGCCCCTCCTGGTCGGCCGAGACGGCCTGCGAGCCCAGGAGGGTGGCGGAGCCGAGGGTGGCGAGCAGGGTGAGGGCAACAGTGAGACGACGCACCGCACATCTCCAAATCGTCCGGTTCTGTGGTGAAACGGACAGTAGTGGCTCGATGTGCGAGCGACGGGGCTACGCGCCGGGCGAGCCGCCTCATGGGTGCGGGCGGGCGCTCCTGTGCAGCGCTACTGGGCGGCGCGGCCGTTCGCGAGCGCCCACTCGCGGTGGAGCGTGCCCAGCGGGATGCGGTGCTGGAGGACCGGCGTACCGAACAGGGACAGCTGGAAGTGGAGTTGCCCGCTCAGGTCGAAGCCGCCGTACAGCGCCCAGGCTCCGCTCAGCGTGTTCTTCCCGTCGGTGGACGCGGTCGCCTTGGCGTCGGCCTCGCCCCGCAGGTAGGGGGCGAAGTCGGCGCTGACGCCGACGGCCCCGTACAGGCCGACGGAAGCCTCGGCGCCCAGGGCGCCCTTGACGCGTCCGGCGGCGGTGACGGCCGCCTTCACCGGGGAGCTCTGCACGGCCGAGGTGCTGACCGGAGTCCAGCCCTGCCCCGACGCGTAGCTGCCGCCGACCCGGAAGTCGCCCTTGACCTCCTGCTGGACCTCGAGGGTGACGCGGCCGTCCGCCTCGACATGGACGTAGCAGGTCAGGTCGAGGTTGACGACGACCGGCACCGGGCCCACCTGGATGACGGGGGTGCTGTGCAGCTTGGCGAACGGGATCCGCTTGGGCGCGTCGCCGGTGCTCGCGGCGGCGCGGCCCTTGAGGGCCCACCGCGAGGACCAGTCGCCGCTCATGCCGAGGAAGGCCGACTTCGGTCCGAATCCGCCCGAGCTGCCGTCGTACGAGAACTCCACCTGCGGGGAGAGCTGGACGTATCCGGACACGGAGGCGCCGGCCGAGGCGGGTGCGTCCTTGGCGGTGTCCACGGCGGCGTTCACGTCGAGCCGCAGGCTGCCCAGGGGCAGGGTCGCGCCCTGGGGGCCGAAGCGTACGCCCTGGCTCTTCGCCCAGGAGAAGGTGACGCCCTCCATCAGCGGCTCGACGGTGACCGAGGCGGGGTCGACCGGGACCTTCCCCTCCGCCTTGTCGTCGTCGAGTACGGAGGCCAGCGTCGTGGCGGCGGTCGCCACCTCGGTGCCGCGGTCGGTCTTCCCGACGACCTCGGTGACCTTCGCGAGCAGGCCGTGGGGTGCGCCGGGGGCCGGCGCGCTGGCGATGACGTCGCCCACCGCCACCGGCTTGTCGGACGCGGGGGAGCGGTCGGGTGGGGCGGTCGGCTTCCGGGCGGGGGCGGATATGACGGCCCGTCCGCTCGCCTTGTCGTACGAGGCCACCTGCAGCGAGGACTTCTCGGGCCGGCCCGTGCCGCCGCTCGCGCGGGCCACGGCCGTCGGCGCGGCCGACGCCTGCGGCGCGGCGGCCACGTCGAGCTGCTGCGTGCCGTCGGCCGCGGGCGCGGTGGGGGCGGCCGTGCCGGGCGACGCGGGCGCGGCCGCGGGGGCCGGCGAGGAGCAGCCGGTGGCGGCGAGCGCGAGGGCGGTCAGGCCGGGGAGCAGGAGGCGGCTGGCGAGCGTGCGCACGTGGGTGTGACCTTCGTGTGGGGAGGGGGAGTCGTTACCCGCAAGTAACGTGAAGGTCGATCATGCCATGGGCGCACAGCGGCAGTCATCTCGCGGATTCGGCCAACTGACCTGATCCGCAAGATGGTTGATCGTTCATTCAGTCATCCGGCTGCGCGGCGATGCCTCAGACGGGTGCGATCAGATCGAGGACCCCGGCCAGCCGGGCCTTGACCGCCTCGCGGTGACGAAGGGCCTCCGGCGCCGACGCGGAACACCACCGCACACCCCGGTCGGCGAAGACGTAGAGCGCGCGAAGCGTGCGCAGGCAGTTGCTGAGGTGTGCGGGAGCCGGCCCCGCGACGCGATCGGCTCCGAAGCGGGCGGCGATCGGGTCCAGCCACGCCGTCGCGCCGCCCTCGTCCAGGTCGCGGCGGGCGAGGATGAGGGCGATCGCCTTCGCGAGGCGGTCGTCCTCCAACTGGTCGAACACGTACGCGGTGTCCGCCGTCAGCCGGGCGGCGGCCAGCTCCAGCATCCGCTCCGGTGCCCCCTCGGGATGGCACCCGAAGCTGCCCAGCAGGTCCGCGCCGTGCGCGACCGCATGGAGCCAGCCGAGCTTCTCGTCATGGCCGCGCAGGTCCGTCTCCTCCCGGTACCAGCGCTCGAACGCATCCACCCAGCCGGCCCGGAAGTCCCCCTTGCACACCAGCATGTCGAGCACGAGAGGGGCGAACGTGCGGGCCTGTACCTCCCGGTCGAGGAAGCGGCCGGCCATCTCGTCCCCCAGCTCGAGCCGCCGGGGGGTGTCGATCACCCCGCGGGCTATCCAGGTGGAGAGGACGGAGTAGGGCGCTCCGTCCCGGATCAGCGGATCGGGGTCCGCCAGGGCCCGGGAGAGCCCCCGTACCAGTTCTTCCATGGGGCGGTCGCCGGGCACGGCGCAGTCGGCGGCCTCGATGCTCTTCCAGTCGATCACGGGGGCAGGATAGACGCGCACCGCCGTGCCGCGCCCCCCATTAACGCCGGCCCCCGTGGTGCCACCACTTCGAGGCTCCGGGCTACATCACTTCACCTGAGGCGAGGGCTCTTTCTGCACTGTCGATGAGCTCCTTGTAGGTGAGGATCTCGACCCGGTTCAGGTGCGACGTGTGAACGCGCAGAGCCTCATTGATTTCCTTTTCGTCGACTTCTGGCTGACCCAGCGGATGCCCGATGAGAACGATCGCGCTGGCGCGGCGGGTGTCGATGCCGAACTCCATGGCTATGCGTTCTCGATTCTCGTCCAGGCCGACGAGGTAGTTGATGGCCTGACCTACGGCGTCGTGCACCGCTCTCCTGGGCACCCAGGAGCCCCGATGTTCCTTGACGAGCTTCACCGCCGCGGATTGTTTCAGCTCGACTATCTGAAGCGAGCCATCGCCACGGATCAGCGGGATGTCAACCTCGTCCCCGGGTACCAGCCTTCGCTGCTGCGCCTCACCGATGAAGCGTCCGCCGAACACCCAGTGCATCCCCTTCAGCGCCCGCTGCACAGCGTGTTCGGAAGCGGTCACGTCTTCGGCCACCCGGCGTAGCTCGCGGAGATGGGCAGATCGGCGCTGTAGTTCTGCCGCACGCAGGATCGTCCGGCCGTCTTCGTCTGCTGCAAGGACGGACAGGGCCTCAGGAGACGACATGATGCGGTGGGCAGCCTCCGCTGGATCCGTCACCTCCACCCGGTTCTTCAGCACGCGCTCCGTCCACAGCGCGCGCTCGGCGATTCCGCGAGGGATGTGGTAGCGCGCCGGATCTTCCACGGGGGCTTGCATGAACCGGGCGTCCTGGCCCAGCTTGCGCACGTGCTCCAAAACCTCCGCAACACCAGCGTCAGGATGTTCGCTCAGGTACTTCTCGGCTTCCATGCACCAGAATGCGTTGGTCATGGCCACGGTCCTCGCGATGGAATCAAGCCCCAATGTGTCCCGCGGGCCGTGATCCACATAGTGCAACCGGTACTTCTCCTCGTAATCGGGCCTGAGGAGCCGCCCTTCCGTGTAGTGGAGGGCGTCTTGCAGGGACCTGACGATCTCCCATTCCTCTGCCCGTGCCGCCGAAAGGCGCGCCCCGACGAGAAGTTCCGTCAGCTGCTTTCCTCCCCTTCGCTTTCCGCCGGTGCCGGACCGTACGTGACGCAGGGCAGCCGTGACCGCGCTCCTCACGGTCTCCGCCGTTGCGCCGGAGAGGATCTTGTCGAGGTGGAGCTCCAGAGCCATGTCGGATCGTGTGGACATGAGCAGGATCCTGACCCATGGGTCTGACAGACCACCTGACGGAGGTTCTGCTGGGGCCGTCGCCCCTCACCGGGGGCGGTCCAGGGCTCGTAGCGCTTGGGGTCCGGCCCTCACCCGAGGAATGACAACCGGACCTGCCGCTGGGGGTTGTCCCGGTTGGTGTCGACGAGTACCACCGACTGCCAGGTGCCCAGCGCGAGCGCACCGCCGATCACCGGGAGCGTCATGTGCGGTGGCACGAACGCGGGCAGCACGTGGTCGCGGCCGTGCCCGGGGGAGCCGTGGCGGTGGCGCCAGCGGTCGTCCGCGGGCAGCAGGGCGCGCAGGGCTTCCAGGAGGTCCTCGTCGCTGCCCGCGCCCGTCTCGATGACGGCCAGGCCCGCCGTCGCGTGCGGGGTGAACACGTTGAGCAGCCCGTCCCGGCCACGGGCGGCCGTCCGCAGGAACTCCGCACACGCCGAGGTCAGGTCGTGGACGGTCTCCGAGGTGCCGGTGACGACGTCGATGGTCCGGCTGGTGAAGGTGTCTGCCATCCGTCCATCGTGTGCCGCACCGGGCGGGGCGCGCCACAAACGCGCCCGGCGTGCGGCCGAACCGCTGAAAACCGGGCGCGCCGCGCATCGCCGGGCGCCCGGCCGGGCAGCCAGCCCCTGTGGCCCGCCCCGCTCCCCGCCCGAAGAGCCGGCCCGCGGCCCCCGCCGTGGCTGCCGTGCCCGTCCGTCCGCCCTCCGCCCGGCACGCCCTGATCGCCGGGTCCGTCGGCAACTTCGCGGAGTGGTACGAGTTCGGCGTCTACGGATCCTTCGCCACCGTCATCGCCGCCCGCTTCTTCACCCCCGACGGCGGGGACCGGACGGAGGCGCTCATCGCGACCTACGCCGCCTTCGCCCTCGCCTTCTTCTTCCGCCCGCTGGGCGCCCTGCTCTTCGGGCGGCTCGCGGACCGGGCGGGCCGCCGGCCCGCGCTCGTGCTCGCCGTCTCCCTGATGACCGGCGCGACCGCCCTGATCGGCGTACTGCCCGCACACTCCACGGCGGGCGCCCTCGCACCATGGCTGCTGACCCTGCTGCGCAGTGTCCAAGGCCTCTCCGCCGGGGGTGAGTTCGGGGGAGCGGTGAGCCTGCTGACCGAGACCGCACCGCCGGGCCGGCGGGGCCGCCACGGGGCCTGGCAGTCGTTCACCGTCGCCCTCGGGCTCCTCACGGGCGCGGGCATCGCCGCCGGACTGGCGACCCTGCTCTCCGAGAGCGCCTTGTACGCGTGGGGCTGGCGCATCCCCTTCCTGCTCGCCCTGCCGCTGGGCGGCGTGGCGCTGTGGCTGAGGCTGCGGCTGCCGGAGAGCCTGGCGCCCGCCGCCGGGGCGCCCCCGACCGCGGAAGCCGGCACCACGGCGGACGCGCAGCGCCCGGCGGGCCTCCGGGGCCGGGCGGACGCCCCCGCTCCGGCACAGGCCACGGGTCCGGACGGGAGCCCGGCCGGCCTCCCTGCCGGAGCCGTCGCCCCCGGCGGGGACGCGAGTGCGCTCGCCGTCAGTCCCGGCGGGGCCGCCACCGCCCGCGCCGTCAGTGCCGGCGGGGCCGCCACCGCCCGCGCCGTCGTCCTCGGTGTCGGGCGGATCATGGGCTGGTCCGCCGCCGGATACACCTTCCTCGTCGTCCTGCCCTCCTACCTCCAGGCCACGCTCGGCACCACCTTCCAGCAGGCCCTGGCCGCCACCTTCGTCGCCAACCTCGGATTCGCCGCCGCCATCCTGCCCGCCGGGGCACTCAGCGACCGGGTGGGCCGACGCGCCGTCATGGTCACCGGCAGCGTACTCGTCGTCCTGACCGCCGTACCGCTCCTGCACCTCCTGCGCGACCCCGGCACCCCCGTCGCGGCGAAGGCGGCGCTGCTGGCGGCGGCCGGCGCGATGATCGGACTGCTGGCCGGACCGGGCCCCGCCCTGCTCGCCGAGATGTTCCCGACCCGTGTGCGCAGCACCGGGCTGGGCCTGGCCTACGCACTCTCCAACGCCGTCTTCTCCGGTTGCGCGGGCCTGATCGTCACCGCCCTCGTACGGCACACCGGCAACCCGGACATCCCGGCCCTCTACGCGGCCGGCGCCTGCGCGCTGGCCGTACCCGCCCTGCTCACCCTGCGCCCCGACGACCACCTGAGGCCCCTGCGATGACCCACCACGCCGCACCGCCCGCACCGGACGCGACACAGACGACCGTCATCGGCCTGATGTCGGGCACCTCCTGCGACGCCGTCGACGCCGCGGCCGCCCGCATCACACGGGACGGCCCCGAGCTGCGCCTCACCCCGCTCGGCATGGTCAGCGAACCGTACGACGACGAACTGCGCCACGCACTCGCCGCAGCGCTGCCGCCCGGCCGCACCGACCTCGCCGACGTGTGCCGCCTCGACACCCGCATCGGGCAGTCCTTCGCCCGTCTCGCCGTCCGGGCCGACCGCGAACTTTGCGCGGGCCGGGCCGAACTGATCGCCTCCCACGGCCAGACCGTGTTCCACTGGTCCGACCGCGGCCGGGTGCACGGCACCCTGCAACTCGGCGAACCCGCGTGGATCGCGGAGGCGACCGGCCTGCCCGTCGTCTCCGGCTTCCGCACCCGCGACGTCGCCGCGGGCGGGCAGGGCGCACCCCTGGTCGGCCTCATCGACCGCATGCTGCTCCGCGGCCGCCCGGGCGTACCGGCCGCCCTGAACGTCGGCGGCATCGCCAACGCCACCGTGCTCACCCCGGACGGCACCCGCAACGGCACTCCGGCGGCCTTCGACTCCGGACCCGGCAACGCCCTCCTCGACGCCGCCGCCCGCCACCTGACCGCCGGGCACCTCGACCACGACACCGACGGCCGCCTGGCGGCCCGCGGCACCGTCCACGGGCCGCTGCTCGAGCGGCTGCTCGCCGA
This sequence comes from Streptomyces sp. NPDC046303, assembly GCF_055588085.1. NCBI lineage: Bacteria > Bacillati > Actinomycetota > Actinomycetes > Kitasatosporales > Streptomycetaceae > Streptomyces > Streptomyces sp. NPDC046303. The sequence goes on along the minus strand of NZ_JBVJFA010000031.1, from coordinate 74,090 downwards.
GCCGTACTACGGGCTGCCCGCGCCCAAGACCACCGGCCGCGAGCTGTTCCACACCGGCTACCTGCGCACGGCCCTGGACGCGGTCGGCCCGCTCCCCGCTCCCGACGTCCTCGCCACCCTCACCCGGCTCACCGCCCGTACGGTCGCCGACGCGCTGCGCCCGTTCGGCGTCACGGAGGTCCTGGCCTCCGGCGGCGGCACCCGCAACCCCGTCCTGATGGCCGCACTCCGCCAGGAACTCGGCCCCGCGGTACGGCTGCGCACCTCCGACGCGCTCGGGCTGCCCAGCGCCGCCAAGGAGGCGTACGCCTTCGCCGTGCTGGGCTACCTCACCCTGCACGGCCTGCCGGGCACCCTGCCGGAATGCACGGGCGCAGCGGGCCCCCGGGTCCTCGGCAGCCTCACCCCGGGCCGCGCGCCACTCCGTCTGCCCCCGCCCCTGACGGAGGTGCCCGACGCCCTGAAGATCACCGCACCGGCGGCCGGTGGGGCGAGAATGTCCGCATGACGATCACCGCTCAGGCCCTCAACCGTGCAACGCTGGCGCGCCAGTTGCTGCTCCGGCGGGAGTCGCTCGACGTCGCCGACGCGGTGCGCAGGGTGGTCGCCCTGCAGGCGCAGGAGCCGGCCTCGCCGTACGTCGCCCTGTGGAACAGGCTGAGCGGCTTCGATCCGGCGGGCCTCGACGCCGCCCTGGCGGGTCGGCGAACGGTCAAGTCGACGCTGATGCGGCTCACCCTGCACGCGGTCCACGCCGACGACTACCGGCCCTTCCGCGAGGCCATGGAGCCGACCCTGCGCGGGTCCCGGCTCGGCGACTCCCGTTTTACTTCCTCCGGGATCAGCCCCGAGGAGGCCGCGGTGCTGGTCGGTGAGCTGCTGGGGTACGCGGACGTGCCGCGCACCGCCGCCGAGTTGGGGCGCCGGCTCGGGGAACTGCTCGGTTCACCGATGGACCCGGCGGCCCAGCGGATGCTGCGGCAGTACGCGCCGCTGTGGCACGCGCCCACGGGAGGCCCCTGGTCGTTCGAGACCCGGCCCTCGTACGTCGCGGCGGGGGTGCGGCCGGCGCCGGCGGACGCCGCCGCCGCCGCTGCCGGCCTGCAGGTCCTGATACGCCGCTACCTGGAGGGCTTCGGGCCCGCGTCGGTGGTGGACATGGCGCAGTTCGCCCTGGTCCAGCGGGCCCGGGTCCGCGCGGCGGTCCACGCGCTCGGTGACGGGCTCGAGCGGCTGGAAGGCCCGGACGGCACGGTGCTGTACGACCTCCCCGGCGCACCGCGACCGGCCGGGGACACGCCCGCCCCACCCCGGTTGATGGCGATGTGGGACAGCGTCCTGCTGGCCTACGCCGACCGCAGCCGCGTCATCCCGCCCGCCTACCGCAAGCACGTGACCCGCGTGAACGGCGACGTCCTGCCCACCCTCCTGGTCGACGGCCACGTCGCCGGCGTCTGGCGCCCCGTCGACGGCGGGATCGAGGCCGCCGCCTTCCACCCCCTGCCGGACGACGCCTGGGAGGGGCTGGCCGCGGAGGCCGGATCGCTCATCGCGTTCCTCTCGCCCCGCGACCCCCGGGCCTACCGTCGCTACGACCACTGGTGGGCCAAGGGCCTCCCTGCCGCGGAGACCCGGCTGCTCGGCGGCAACTGACCCGCCGGGCAGCCGGGCAGCCGGGCCGCCGGGCCGCGGACGACCGGGCAGCCGGACCCCGTCCTCACACGGCGCCGGTCAGGCCCCGACGTAGGCCGCGAGGTGCTCACCGGTGAGGGTGGAGCGGGCGGCGACGAGATCGGCGGGCGTGCCCTCGAACACGACCAGGCCGCCGTCGTGGCCGGCACCCGGCCCGAGGTCGATGATCCAGTCGGCGTGCGCCATGACCGCCTGGTGGTGCTCGATGACGATGACCGACTTGCCGGAGTCGACGAGCCGGTCCAGCAGACCGAGCAGGTTCTCGACGTCGGCGAGGTGGAGGCCGGTCGTCGGCTCGTCGAGGACGTAGACCCCGCCCTTCTCCGACATGTGGGTGGCCAGCTTGAGCCGCTGCCGCTCGCCGCCGGACAGCGTGGTCAGCGGCTGGCCGAGGCTGAGGTAGCCGAGGCCGACGTCGGCGAGCCGGTCGAGGATCTTGTGCGCGGCCGGGGTGGCCGCCTCGCCGGAACCGAAGAACTCCTCGGCCTCGGTCACCGACATCGCGAGCACCTCGCTGATGTCGCGCCCGCCGAGGCGGTACTCCAGCACCGATGCCTGGAACCGCTTGCCCTCACAGTCCTCGCAGGTGGTGGCGACGCCGGCCATCATCGCCAGGTCGGTGTAGATGACGCCCGCACCGTTGCACGTGGGGCAGGCGCCCTCGGAGTTGGCGCTGAACAGCGCCGGCTTCACCCCGTTGGCCTTGGCGAACGCCTTGCGGATCGGGTCGAGCAGTCCGGTATAGGTCGCCGGATTGCTCCGCCGCGAGCCGCGGATGGCGCTCTGGTCGACGGACACGACCTCCGAGCCGGCCGGGATCGAGCCGTGCACCAGCGAGCTCTTGCCGGAGCCGGCGACACCGGTGATGACGCACAGCACGCCCAGCGGGATGTCGACGTCGACCTTGCGCAGGTTGTTGGCCGTCGCGCCGCGGATCTCCAGTGCCCCGGCGGGCGTGCGCACCGTCTCCTTGAGACGGGCCCGGTCGTCGAGGTGGCGGCCGGTGACCGTGTCGCTGGCGCGCAGGCCCTCGACGGTGCCCTCGAAGCAGACCGTGCCGCCCGCCTGGCCGGCGCCGGGGCCGAGGTCGACGACGTGGTCGGCGATCGCGATCGCCTCCGGCTTGTGCTCCACGACCAGCACGGTGTTGCCCTTGTCGCGCAGCCGCAGCAGCAGGTCGTTCATCCGCTGGATGTCGTGGGGGTGCAGCCCGATCGTCGGCTCGTCGAAGACGTACGTGACGTCGGTCAGGGAGGAGCCGAGGTGGCGGATCATCTTGACGCGCTGCGCCTCACCGCCGGACAGCGTGCCCGCCGCCCGGTTGAGCGAGAGGTAGCCCAGCCCGATGTCCACGAACGAATCGAGCGTCTGGCGCAGCGCCGTGAGCAGCGGCGCCACCGAGGGCTCGTCGAGGCCGCGGACCCATTCGGCCAGGTCGCGGATCTCCATCGCACAGGCGTCGGCGATGCTGATCCGCTTGATCTTCGACGATCTGGCCCCTTCGCTGAGCCGCGTCCCGTCGCACTCCGGGCAGGTGGTGAAGGTGACCGCCCGCTCCACGAAGGCCCGGATGTGCGGCTGCATGCCCTCCTTGTCCTTGGACAGGAACGACTTCTGGATCTTGGGGATCAGGCCCTCGTAGGTGAGGTTGACGCCGTTGACCTTCACCTTGGTCGGCTCGCGGTAGAGGAAGTCGTGCATCTCCTTCTTCGTGAACCTGCGGATCGGCTTGTCCGGGTCCAGGAAGCCCGACGCGGCGTAGATGCCGACGGTCCACACGTTGTCCGACTTCCAGCCGGGGATGGTGAACGCGCCCTCCGCGATCGACTTGGTGTCGTCGTACAGTTCGGTCAGGTCGATGTCGGAGACCGTGCCCCGGCCCTCGCAGCGCGTGCACATGCCGCCCGTGCGGCTGAACGTCGCCTTCTCCGCCTTGGTCTTGTCGCCGCGCTCGACGGTGATCGCGCCGCTCGCCCGGACCGTGGCGGTGTTGAAGGAGTACGCGCTGGGCGGGCCGATGTGCGGCTTGCCCAGCCGGCTGAAGAGGATGCGCAGCATCGCGTTCACGTCGGTGGCGGTGCCGACCGTGGAGCGGGGGTCGGCGCCCATCCGCTGCTGGTCCACCGAGATCGCGGTGGTCAGCCCTTCGAGTACGTCCACGTCAGGGCGCGCCAGTGTCGGCATGAAGCCCTGGACGAAGGCGCTGTACGTTTCGTTGATCATCCGCTGCGACTCGGCGGCGATCGTGTCGAACACCAGGGAGCTCTTGCCCGAGCCGGAGACGCCCGTGAAGACCGTCAGCCGGCGCTTGGGGATGTCGACGCTCACGTCCTTGAGGTTGTTCTCGCGCGCTCCGTGCACGCGGATCAGGTCGTGGCTGTCGGCATCGTGGCGCGCAGGCGACTGCGTGTCCGTCCTCGTGACCTTGCTCATGGTTCTCCATCCGTCGGGCGGGGGCCGCTGCCGCGGCCCCCTGGGTGTCGCCTGGCTCGATCCGACCCTTTCGATCCGACCGGTTCGATCCGACCGGGTCGAGCAGCACGTCTGGTTCTACTTCGTCGCGGCGATCGCGGCAACGCCGTTATCGGCGCCGCTCACCGCCCGCGGGGCTGGGCGAAGCGGATCATGTTGCCGGACGGGTCGCGGAAGGCGCAGTCGCGTACGCCGTAGTGCTGGTCGATCGGTTCCTGGAGCACTTCGCCCCCGGCCGCCCGGATGCGTTCGAAGGCGGCGTCGCAGTCGTCGGTGGAGAAGACCACCCCGCGCAGCAGGCCCTTGGACAGCAGGTCGGCCATGGCCGCCCGGTCGGCCGGGGAGGCGTTGGGGTCGGCGAGCGGCGGCTCGAGGACGATCGCCACGTCCGGTTGCGCGGGCGACCCGATGGTCACCCAGCGCATCCCCTCGTATCCGACGTCGTTGCGGACCTCCAGACCGAGGGCGTCGCGGTAGAAGGAGAGCGCCTTGTCGTGGTCGTCGACTGCGATGAAGCACTGGGAGAGTGTGATGTCCATGCCGTCGACGCTACGAGGCGGCGGCGGATCGCGCTTCTCCGATCCTGACCGGTTACCGGGGCGGGTGCGCGGCCCTGCCCAGCCGAACCACCGACCCGTGTCGTAGCTTCACGCCAACTATCCGTTATCGAACCTGAGTTGGCGGTTCATTGGCCTATGTTCCTGGAGCATGCCCCTTCGCTCCGGGAGGTCAGATTGCAGTCCAGGCGCTTCCTCGCCCTTCCACGCCTGCTACGCCGTTCCCACCTGCTCATAGCCTTCGGCCTGGGCTCCCTGCTCATCGGCCTGACGCCGTGGCTCGGGGTCGCGGGCCCGGCAGCGGCCGGCCCCGCCCCGGCACCCCGCCCCGCACCCGTGGCCCTCGACCAGCAGACGGCGGCCCAGTCACCCCACCACGGCATCGCGCCCGCCAACGCGATGGAACCCACGGCCCCCGTCCTCGACCGGACCGGCTGGACCGCCACCGCCACCGACGAGGAGACGGTCGGCGAGGACGGCCGCGCGGCCCATGTCCTCGACGGTGACACCGCCACCATCTGGCACAGCAAGTGGACGGGGACTCCCGCCCCGCTGCCGCACGGCATCACCCTCGACCTGAAGAGCACCACGGTCGTCTCCGCGCTCGTCTACCACCCCCGCACCAACGGGGCCAACGGGCGCGTCGGCGAGTACGCCATCAGCGTCAGCACGGACGGACACACCTGGGGAAGCCCCGTCGCCACCGGCACGCTCGCGGACGACGCCCGTGCCAAGACCCTCGGTTTCGCCCCGCAAGGGATCCGGTTCGTACGGCTGACCGCGCTCACCGAGGCCGGTGGCCGCGGACCCTGGACCTCCGCCGCCGAGATCAACCTGCTGGGCGACCCCGGCACCCCGGCCGCCACCGTCGACCTGCCCCGGACCGGCTGGACCGCCACCGCGAGCGACGAGGAGACCGTCGGCGAGGACGGCCGCGCGGCCCATGTCCTCGACGGTGACACCGCCACCATCTGGCACAGCAAGTGGACGGGGACTCCCGCCCCGCTGCCGCACAGCATCACCCTCGACCTGAAGAGCACCACGGCCGTCTCCGCGCTCGTCTACCACCCCCGCACCAACGGGGCCAACGGCAGGGCCGGTGCCTACACCGTCACCACCAGCACCGACGGCACGGCCTTCGGCGCGCCGGTCGCCGCGGGCACCTGGCGGGACGACGACACCGTCAAGACCGCCACGTTCACCCGCACCGAGCACACCCGCTTCCTCCGTCTGACCGTGACCACCGAGGCCGGCGGCCGCGGCCCGTGGACCTCGGCCGGCGAGATACGCCTGAGCGGACCGGCCGCCCCGGCCGTCCACGGGTCCTGGGACCGGATCATCGGCTTCCCCCTGGTGCCCGTGGCCACCGCCGCCCTGCCCGGCGACAAGCTGCTCGCGTGGTCGGCGTACGCGGCCGACCGCTTCGGCGGCAGCAGCGGCTACACCCAGACCGCGATCCTGGACCTGAAGACCGGCAAGGTCACCCAGCGCCGCATCGACAACACCGGCCACGACATGTTCTGCCCCGGCATCGCCATGCTGGCCGACGGCCGGGTCCTGGTCACCGGGGGGAGCAACGCGGACAAGGCGAGCATCTACGACCCCGCCACCGACGAGTGGTCCGCCACCGCCAGCATGAACATCGGCCGCGGCTACCAGGCCATGACCCTGCTCTCCACCGGCGAGGCCTTCGTCCTGGGCGGATCCTGGAGCGGGACCGCCGGCGACAAGGCCGGCGAGGTCTGGTCGCCGGACACCCGCACCTGGCGCGCGCTCCCCGGAGTCGCGGCCACCCCGGCGCTGACGGCCGACCCGGCCGGACCCTACCGCGCCGACAACCACATGTGGCTGCACGCCACTTCGGGCGGCAAGGTACTGCACCTCGGGCCGAGCAAACAGATGAACTGGATCTCGACCGCCGGCCAGGGCGGCATCACCCCCGCCGGCACCCGGGCCGACAGCCAGGACGCCATGACCGGCAACGCCGTCGCCTACGACATCGGGAAACTGCTCACCCTGGGCGGTTCCCCCGCCTACGAGAAGACCCCCGCCACGCGGCGCGCGTACACCGTGGACATCGCGGGCAGCCAGGTCCGGGCCGCCCGCACCGGGGACATGGGCCACGCCCGCGCCTTCGGCAACAGCGTCGTCCTGCCCGACGGCACGGTGGCCGTCTTCGGCGGACAGGCCCACCCGGTGCCGTTCAGCGACGCGACCTCCGTGCTGACCCCCGAGCTGTGGGACCCGTCGACCGGCAGCTTCACCCCGCTCGCCACCATGGCCATCCCGCGCAACTACCACAGCGTGGCCAACCTCCTGCCGGACGGGAGGATCTTCTCCGGCGGCGGCGGCCTGTGCGGCGACTGCGCGACCAACCACGCCGACGGGGCCGTCTTCACCCCGCCGTACCTGCTCAACGCGGACGGATCGCCGAAGCCGCGCCCCGTCATCACCGGAGGCGTCCCCTCCAGGACGGCCCCCGGTACCTCGCTCACGGTCAGCACCCAGGCCCCCGTGGCGTCCTTCGTCCTGATGCGGGCCGCCGCCGCGACCCACTCCACCGACAACGACCAGCGGCGCGTCCCCCTCGTCTCCACGGCCACGGGAACCGGCACGTACACGGTGTCCGTGCCCGCGGACACCGGCGTGGTCCTGCCGGGCACGTACATGCTCTTCGCCCTCGACGCGCAGGGGGTGCCGAGCCACGCGCGGTTCGTCACCATTTCCTGACCCGGCGAGCGGGTGACCGGGTGACCCGGGGCCGAACGGCCCAAGGGCGGAGGGTCGTGGCGAGTCCGCCCCCGCGGCCGTACCTATCGTGGGCAGCCTCATGGCCGAAAGCAGCACGCGGACGGGTGGATCGTGAACGGATCCGGGATCGACTACCAGGCGGTCTTCCACGCCCTGCCGGGCGCGGTCGCGCTGCTCACCACCGACCTGGTGTACCTGGACGCCAACGAGGCGTTCCTGTCGATGTCGGGCCGCACGCGCGAGCAGATCGTCGGCCGCCACCTGTTCGACGTCTTCCCCGACAACCCCTCCGATCCGGCCGCGACCGGCATGCGCAACCTGCGCGCCTCCCTCGAACGGGTCGCGGCCACCGGAGAGCCCGACACCATGGCCCTGCAGCGCTACGACGTGGAGTACGCCGACCGGCCCGGGGTCTGGCAGGAGCGGTACTGGAGCCCCGTCAACGTCCCCGTGCCCGCCCCCGACGGCACCGTGGCGCTGCTCCTGCACCGTGTGGAGGAGGTCACCGAACTCATCCGGGCCCGCGGCAGCCGCAGCGAAGGGGACCGCGCCCGGGTGTTGGAGTCCGAGCTCTACACCCGCGCCCGGGAGCTGCAAGCGGTCAACGAACGTCTGCGCCGGGCCCACGCCCGTGAACGCGAGGTCGCTCTCCACCTCCAGGAGGCGCTGCTGCCCACGCCCCGCCCGCTCGGCCACCACCAGGCCGCCGTGCGCTACCTGCCCGCCATCGGAGCCCTGAACGTGTGCGGCGACTGGTACGACCTCGTCGACATGCCCGGCCGCACCGCTGTCGCCGTGGGTGATGTCGTGGGCCACGGACTGCTCGCGGCCGGGGTGATGGGCCAGCTCCGCAGCGCCCTGTCCGCCGCCTCCCGCGTCACCGAAGGGCCCGCCCAGGCCCTCGAGGGCCTCGGCCTGTATGCCCGTTCCATCGACGGCGCCGAATCCACCACCGTGGTGTCGGTGTTCATCGACTGGAACGGCCGCACGCTCACCTACAGCAGCGCCGGCCACCCCCCGCCCGCACTCTGCCACCACGACGGCACCGTCACCTTCCTCGACCAGGCCACCGACCCCCCACTGGGCGCCCGGCCCGAACACGCTCCCCGCCCCCAGGCCCGGACCGCCTTCGCCGACGGTTCCGTGCTGGTCCTCTACACCGACGGACTCGTCGAACGCCGCCACGAGGACATCGACGCCGGCCTCCAACGGCTCGCCGACGCCCTCGCACGACACCGGACCGCCGACCCCGAGACCCTGGCCACGGCCCTGCTGGCCGACCTCATCCCGCCGGCCGGCATCACCGACGACACGGCCCTGGTCGTCCTGCGCCTGTGACGGTGCGGACCGGCGCCCGCCCGGGCTCAGCGCCAGGCGGGATGGCCCTCGGCCGCCGTGCCGGTGGTGATCGCGCGCTCCCCGGTCCGGTCCGTTCGCACGGCCCAGACCACCGGCTTCTCGTACGGGCCGCGGACGAAGGCCACCCACGTGCCGTCCACGGACCAGGACGGGTCCATCTCGTGGGCGCCGGTGGCCACCAGGGCGCGATCGTCGCTGCCGTCGGCGTCCACGAGGCGGATGTCGCCCTGGGCCCCCGCGCCGTAGGTTCCCGCGGTGTACGCGAAGGTCGTGCCGTCGGGGGACCACACGGGGTCGAGTGCCGGGTGGGGCAGCCGGGTCACCTGCTGCGGGGCGCGGTCCGGCGCGGCGGGGTCGACCACATGGATCTGCCAGTTCTCGGGCCCCGCCTCCAGGCAGACCGCGATGCGCCGGCCGTCCGGCGACCACGCGGGGTCCTCGACCTGGCCCGTGCCCGAGGTGAGCTGGCGGGCGGAGCCGTCGGCGACGTCGACCACGAACAGCTGCTGGACGCCGTCCTTCTCGCGCAGGACGGCGAGCCGGCTGCCGTCCGGCGACCACGCCACCCTGCCGCCGGAGATGGAGGCGATCCGGCGCGGGTTCGAACCGTCGGCCGCGGCGGTCCAGACGGCCGTGCCCTCGGGGGTGCTGCGGGTGAACGCGAACGACCTGCGGTCGGGGGACCACTGGGGCAGGGTGTCGCACGCGCCGCCCGCGAGGAGCCGCACGGGCGAGTCCGTCGACGGGCCCCGGCGGGCGATGACGCCGTGACAGGTGCCGGGCCAGCCGGGCGCGGTGTCCTGCCGGATCAGCAGGGGCTCGGTCGGGAAAGGGGCCGGGGCCGGGGCCGGGTCAGAGGCGGGTACGGATCCGGTGGGGGCGGGTGTGGCGCCGCCGGTCTTGGCGTCGTCCCGGGTACCCCCGTTCCAGGGCTGCCACACCAGCAGGCCGGCGGCCGCCAGCGAGGCCACGAGCACGGCTGCCGCCACGGCCGCGCGGCGGCGCCGGGGCTGCACGGCCGCCGGCGGCCGCACCTGCGCGGGTCCCGGGGAGACGGGTGCCCCGGTCCCCGTCACGGTCGGGGGCTGTTCCGTACGGGGCCCAGCGACGGGCCGCGGGGTCTCCGGTGCCGTACCGGGTGCCGTACCGGGGCCCGTACCGGGTTCCGTGCCGGACGGCCGGGCGGTCTCCGCCGCCGGGGTGTCCTGCGGCCCGTCCGGGATGTCCTGCGGCGCGCCCGGTGCTCCCGGTGCGATCGGAGGTGCGCCCGGTGCGCCCGCTGCGCCCGGTGCGGTCGGTTCCGGCCGGGGGAGCAGTCGGGTGGCCGCGTCGGGCAGCCAGCCGTCACCCGCCGGGTGGCGGACGGTCAGGCCGCCCAGGAAGGCCGTCGGAGTGGGCCGCGCCCCCGGGTCCTTGGACAGGCAGGCGCCGACCGCCGCGCGGAGTTCGGCGGGGACGGCGGTCAGGTCCGGCTCCTCGTGGACCACCTTGTAGTGCCTGGCCGCGGACGGGCCGTCGCCGAAGGGGGAGCCGCCCGCCGCCTGCGTGAGCACCACCCCCAGCGCGAACATGTCGACCGCCGGGGTGACGGCGCCACTGGTGAGCTGCTCGGGTGCCAGGAATCCCGGCGTGCCGATCTGCAGTCCGGTCTGCGTCAGCGCCGTCCCGTCCAGAGCGCGGGCGATACCGAAGTCGATGACCCGCGGCCCGTCCTCCGCGACGATGATGTTCGCGGGCTTGAGGTCGCGGTGGATGACCCCCGCCCGGTGGATCGCCTCGAGCGCCTCGGCCAGTCCCGCCGCCAGGACGGTGAGCGTGTCCAGGGGCAGTGCGCCGACCCGCGCGAGCACCGCCTGCAGCGTGGGACCGGGCACGAACGCCGTGACCAGCCAGGCCGGATCCCCGTCCGGGTCGGCGTCGACGACCGGCGCGGTGTGGAAGCCGCCGACCCGCCGTGCGGCCGCCACCTCGTCGGCGAACCGGCGCCTGAAGCCGGGCTCCGTGCTCAGTTCGGGACGTACGACCTTGACGGCCACGGCGCGGCCGGACTGGGAGCGGCCCAGGTAGACCACGCCCATGCCCCCCTGCCCGAGCCGTCCCACCAGCCGGTAGCGGCCCTCGCCGACCGACCTGGGATCGCCCGCTTCGAGCGGCTTCATGGGTCCCCCGTTCCACACTTCGCGCGATGAACAGCCCCTCTCCTATCTGTCGCGCCGCACACCAGTCAAGCGAGGACCGGGCGGAGGCCCGGGGGAGTGCCGGCGTACCCATCAGTTCGTGCGCCACCGAGCGGCCGTGCGGCTGGTCGCCTTCCACAGCTCGGGCTGCCCGGCCGGGGCGGGCCACACCTGGATCAGGTACTCCTCGACGGGATCGCCCGCGAGGCGCGGATCGCCGTCGTCGCGGTTCCTGCCGTGGACGCGGATCCGATAGGAGCCCGGCCCGGGAAGGTCCAGCCGGCCGGCCGGGTCCGCTTCCGTGCCGGTCGTGGCGAAGTCGATGAACGCGGAGTCCCACGCGACGGGCACCTCGGCGACGTCCTGCCACCGGTCCGCGTCCAGCGGCGGGGCCGCGGCCCACAGCTGGGCGGTGACGGCGATGTGGCCGATCTCCTGCCCGCACAGGATGCGCGCGCTGCCGTCGTCGGGGTCGGCCTCGACGAGGCCGTTCAGCGTCCACCCGGGTTCGAACTCGGCGACGAGGTCCTCCCCCGTCAGATCGATCGTGCCGGCGTCGATGTGGACGGTGCGGGTGGTCGTGTACTGCGGGGCGGGCATACGGGGTCTTCCCCTCGGTGTCGGAACGGAACGGGGCCGCACCCATGGTGGATGCGGCCCCTGCTCTCGGGCCACCGGTCAGCGGAACTGCCGGCGGACGAGCCGGATCAGTCCCGGCCGCAGCCGACCGGTCCCATGGCCTGCGGCGGCGCCTGCGCGCCCGCGGACTTGAGGACGCGGACGTAGAACGCGTCGCCCTCCAGGACCCGCTGGCCGTTCAGCGAGGCCTTGCGCAGGCTCCCCTCACGGGAGTTGTCGCCCCCGTCGAGGAAGTGGCAGGAGTAGTCCGGGTTCCGGCTGGCCCCCTCCAGCGACTGGGCGAAGGGGTATTCGTCGCACGCCAGCCCGCTGCCCGGCGGAGGCCTCGGCACGTCGCGGCCGCAGGCCACGTCACGGTTGGCGTCGATGACGGCGTCGTCGAAGGTGCGGTGCAGCGGGTACCGGGTGCCCGGCTTCCCCCACGGCTGCTTGAGGTTGCGCTGCGCCCAGTCGACGTGCCATGCCACCGCGTCGACCCTCGGGTTGCCGGTGTCCAGCACCCACACGGCCGGGACCTGCGGGTACACGCAGCCACCGGTCCGGACGGGCGTGATCCGCGGCGTGCTGTCGCAGCGCGGCCGGACCGTCTGCCCGATGAGCGCGCTGCCCTCGTCGTGACGGGGCGCGTCCAGGGTGGCGTACGGGCGGATGCTGTCGTCGACCCGTTCCCGGCCCGGGGAGGACACGGTGAACTCGTACGTCCGCGTCTGGTCGGGGAACAGCAACTGCTCACCGGACTCGTCCACTTCGCAGTGGTTGCACTCGAAGCCGACCCGGCCGTTGGTCAGATATCCCGCCCAGGAGGACGGGTCCGTGAGCTTCAGCTCGACCTTGTACGTCGACCGGTAGCGGTTGCGGGGGTCGAGGGTGGACGTGACCTTGGAGTGCAGGGTCGCCGTCCCCGCCGGTGTTCCGTTGACCGTGTAGACGACCGGGATCTTCTGGTTCGAGCACGATGCGGTACGGGCGAGCCGGATGGTTCCCTGGGCACAGTCCAGTGCCTGGGCGCCCACCTCACCTTCGGTGTCCGTGAGGGTGGTTGGCTCCTCCGGCGTGCCCAGGGTGATGGCGAGGCGACCCGGTGCCGAGTCGCCCGGTTCGGGCGCGGCGTGCGCGGGCGAGGCCACTGCCAGCGAGACCAGCAGGGCCGTACCGATGGCGGCGACTGCCGCGCGTGTCCTGCGTAACGATCCTTTACCCATGCGGGTGAGTCCTTCGTCAGTCGAACAGATGGACCCGTGCATGCTGAAACGGCCAACGGCGCGGGGTCAACGGATCGTTGAGATCTACGGGAGTTCCTCACGCAAACCCCCCGACGCGTGCGCACACTCCGCACCACGGGAACCTGTACCTCCGCACACCGCGCAAACGGACCTGCGCCGACCCTGCGGGCTTCCTTAAGGGACCTTGAAGAACGCCTCCGACCGCCTCTTTTGGCTGGTCACCGCCCTAGGCTCAGTCGGACCGACCTCCCCCTCTCTCTGTGAGGTGCTCCCGGCATGAGCCGCAGCCGAACTCCCGGAACCACGTCCCGCGTCGAGGCGCGCCGGAAGAAGGCGGTGCGCACGCGCATCGTGCTGTCCCTCACCGCGGCGGCCGCGGCCGTGGCGGTCGGGGTCGCGGTGGCCGACTCCGACGGCGGTGCGCACGCGGACCAGCGGGCCGGTGGCGCCACCGGCCCGAAGTCCGGGACGGCGGGCCCCGCTCCCGGCGAGGCCACGGCGACTCCCTCACCGCTCCCCTCCCCGCTCACCGCCGACGCCGCGTCCGCCACCGGCGCGATGCCGTCGGCAACGCCCGGCGACGGCGCCACGGAATCCGCCGCTCCCACGAAGCCCGCGGCCGAGGAGAGCACCCCGGCCACGGAGGCGGCCGCCCAGACCCGCAAGCCCGTGCGGACGTCCGCCGCGCCCGTCGGCGGATCCGGCGGGTCGGGCGCCTCGGGCGGCTCCTCCGGCAGTGCCTCCGGCGACTCCGAGTCGGCGGTCCTCGCCCTGGTCAACAAGGAGCGGGCGGCGGCCGGGTGCGGCCCCTTGGCCGCGAACGCCCAGCTGACCGCCGCGGCCAGGGCGTACAGCGACACCATGGCCCGCAGCGGCGTCATGTCCCACACCGGACCCGACGGGTCCACCATGACCACCCGCGTGGAGGCCGCCGGTTACAAGTGGTCCCGCCTGGGCGAGAACATAGCCCGCGGCCAGGCGGACGCCGGCGCCGTCATGAACGCGTGGATGAACAGCCCCGGCCACAGGGCCAACATCCTCAACTGCGCCTTCCGGGAGATCGGCATAGGCGTCCACAAGGGCGACGGCGGCCCGTGGTGGACGCAGAACTTCGGTACGCCGAAGTAGCACCCCTCCCGCCGAGCGCCGCACGCCCTCCGACCCGAACGCGGGCCAGGAGGGCGCCGGCGTCCGCCCGCGGGCTCCCGGGGGAGGCGGTGACGGGCGGCCCGGCGCGTCGGCCACTATGGGGCCGTGCCTCGAATTCCGCGCTACCTGCTCCTATGGCTGTCCTGTACGGCCGCCAGCGTGACCGCCGTGCTCGGCACGGTCCAGTTCGTGGTCGGCTCGACCCGGCATACGCCTCCCGTGGCGCGGTCCGCCCCGATGGTGTTCGACTCGCCGCCGGCGTGGCAGGCGGGCCACGGACAGTCCCCGGGCCCGGCGTCCGCGAGCGCGTCCCCCGAGGCCTCGCCCACGCCGACCGGTCGACCGGCCCCCTCCGCTTCGGTGACCACCCCCGTGAAGGCCTCTACCGGAGCCCCGCGGGCCACCGCGCCGAAGGCCCCCGTCGACTGCGAGGACGGCGGACCGGGCCTGCACACCGTCCCCTCGCAGGGCGGCAAGGTCACGGTGCGGTACGGGAGCCGCGGCGTGTGCCTGATCTCCGCGGTCCCCGCCCGCGGGTTCAAGGCCACCACCTCACAGACCGCGGACGACACCCTGACGGTCACCTTCACCAGCGCGGACCACCGCTCGGTCATCACGGCGACGATCGACCCCACGGCGAAGGCGAGCGTCCGCGAGACCTCCTTCTGAGCGGACACGCCGGCCGCTTCGGCCGATCCGCACCACGCGACTCGCACGTTCCCTTTGCCCGTTTCGCCGGCCTGTGCCGGTTCGTCACCCGAGCTCCGGCGAAGCGGAAGGTGAGCCCTTCCTTAGGGGAACCTCAAGATCACGCGCAACGGGTTCCGGTGGCCCGCCGCGGTCCTAAGCTCGCGTCAGCCGAGCGGCCCCCGGCGTCGCCCGGGCGTACTGCCCCCGCGACCGTCGGACCGCCGGCTTCACCGAGCCGGGACGCGCATGCGCCGTTCCCGCAGACGAACCGTGCCTTGGAGTGTCTTCGCCATGAGTTCTCGCATACTCCGACCCGTCCCCGCCGGCCGCCGCACGGCGCAGCCCCGCTCCACGGCGCTCCCGGGGGTGCGCCTGCCGCTGCTCGCCGCGGCCGTGGCCGCCGCGGGGCTGACCGTCGCCTGCGGGCCGTCCGGGCAGCCCGTCGGGGCGGCCTCGCCGTCCGCGGTCGCACCGTCGTCGCAGTCGCTGCCCGCCGGGACGGAGCCGGCGTCGGCCTCGCCGACCGCCGAGGCGTCCCCGACGGCCCCGGCCTCGCCGTCGGCGACCGCCGGCGCCCCGGCCGGCTCGCCGACCCCCTCGGGCACCCGGACCGCTCCGGCCGCCCCCAAGCCGCCCCGCACGTCGGCCGCGCCCGCGCCGGCCCGTATACCCGGGCCCGGCTACGACAGTTCGGCCGATGCGCAGAAGCAGATCGACGCCGCCCTGAGCGCGGCCAAGGCGGACGGGAGGATGGTGCTGCTCGACTTCGGCGCCAACTGGTGCGGCAACTGCAAGGCGGCCGACAAGGTGTTCGCCCAGCCGCAGACGGCGGCGATCCTCGCAGCCTCGTACCACCTGGTCAAGATCGACATCGGCGGCGACAGCACCGCCAACTCGGCGCTCCTGCGCACGTACAGCCCCTCGGGCGGCACGTACAAGATGCCCGTCCTGATCGTCGTCACACCGTCCGGTACGGTCCGCACCGATACCCACGCCACCGGCAACCCCGCCCTGACCTCCGACGGGATCAACTCCTTCCTGCGCCGGTGGGCGTCATGACAGGACCGCTCCCGGCCCGTGCCGTGCGGCATTCCGCGAAGGCCCGTGTGGCGGCCGCCGTGCTCTCCCTGGCCGCACTCGCCGCATGCGGCGGCCGGCCCCCGGGGGGCGGCGCCGCGCCCACGCTCCGCTTCACCGAGAACGGGGTCACCGTCACGCTCTCGGTGTCCGCATGGCACGCCCCCAGGGGCACGCTGACCGCGGTCTTCGCCCCCGAGGAGAAGGGCTTCCACCTCTACAGCACCGACCTGCCGGCCACCGGGATCGAGGGCGTGGGCCGACCGACCGCCATGGACGTCACCGGCGCCCTGCGGGCGGACGGGCCACCGACGGCCGCCGCGGAGGTACGGACGATCAGCGTGGCCGGTGTCGACGCCCCCGTCCCCGTCTACCCGGACGGACCCGTCACCCTCACACTGCCCGTACGCGCCGACGGCGACGGGGAGGCGACGGTCCTGCTCGGGTACGCCAGCTGCAGTGCGCAGCAAGGCTGCACCATCCCGGTCTCCGACCGCCCCGTGCGCCTGCGCGTCACCGCCGACGGCCCGGCCTTCGCCGAGGACCAGGAACGGGCGTTCACTTAGGGTGTGCCCATGCCCAGCGTCCTGGTCGTGGAAGACGACCCCAGCATCCGCCAGTCCCTGATAGAGGTCCTGGCGGAGCACGGATACGCCGTACGCAGCACCGGCGACGGGTTCGGCGCCCTGCGCGAGATCACCCAGGTGTCCGTCGACGCCGTCGTACTCGACCTGGGGCTGCCCGATCTGGACGGAGGAGACGCACTGCGCATGATCCGCGGCATATCCTCCGTTCCCGTACTGGTGGCCACCGCCCGCGACGACGAGACGGAGATCATCAAGCTCCTCAACGCCGGCGCCGACGACTACCTGGTCAAGCCCTTCTCCGGGGGACAGCTCATCGCACGCCTCTCCGCCGTCCTCCGGCGCACCAGCCACCTTCCCCCCGCCCACGCCTCCCACGCCGCGCCCACCGGTCAGGGTGCGCGCCCGGCGCCGGCAGCCGCACCGCTGCACGCCACCACCGTGGGCGAGCTGACCGTGGACCCCGGCGCGCGCACCGCGCACCTGGCCGGCCGCGAGCTCCGCCTCACCCGCCGGGAGTTCGACCTGCTGGCCTTCCTCGCCCACCACACCGGCCAGGTCGTCTCCAAGCGGCGGCTGCTCACCGAGGTCTGGCGCGAGCCGTACGTCGACGACCAGACCGTCGACGTGCACCTGTCGTCCCTGCGCCGCAAGCTCGGCGAACGCGCGGCGGCCCCCCGCTACCTGCTGACGGTCCGCGGCGTCGGCATCAAGCTGGTGGCGCCGCGTTGAGACGCTCACTGGCCGGAGTGGCGCTCGCCGTCACGTCCATGGTCGCCCTCTCCTTCCTCATACCGCTGGCCGCACTGGTGATGTCCCTGGTCAAAGAGCAGAGCGTCACCGCGGCCGAGCAGCGGGCCGCCGCCCTGGCCCCCGTACTGACGCTGACCACGGACCCGTCCGCCCTGCAGGAATCCGCCGCCAGTCTGGACGCGACCGAGCACCTGGTCGTCCACCTGCCCGACGCCCCCGCCCTCGGCAGCTCCCGGGCCCCCGCGGCACTGCTCGAACGGGCGCAGCGGGGACGCGAGTCGATCTCCCAGCAGATCCCCGGCGGCTGGATCTGCCTGCAGCCGGTGGTGCTGCCCGGCGACCGGGTCGCCGTCATCGAGAACTTCGTCCCCGAAGCGGAACTGAGCCGCGGGGTCAAGGCCTCCTGGGCGGTCATGCTCCTCCTCGCCGTGGGGCTGATCGGCGGTTCCGTGCTGGTCGCCGACCGTCTCGGCGCGAAGGTCGTCAGGTCCTCCAAGCGACTCGCGCACGCTTCCCACGCGCTGGGCCAGGGCAACCTGGACGCCCGCGTGGACCCGATGGGCCCCAAGGAACTGCGCGACGCGGGCGTCGCCTTCAACGCCATGGCCCACCGGATGACCGAACTGCTCGCCGTCGAACGCGAACTGGTCGCCGACCTGTCGCACCGGCTGCGCACCCCGCTGACCGCCCTGCACCTGGCCTCGGAGCGCATGGCGGGCTCACCGGAATCGGCCAGGGTCGAGGCGGCGGTGGGCGAACTGGAAGCGGAACTCCAGGCCATCATCACCGCCGCGCGCACCCCGCTCGCCGTGGGACCCATGGGCCAGGGGCTGCTCGGCACGGACGCCGAACCGGGCGCGGGCCACCACGCCGCCGGCGGGGGACCGTACGGACCCCGCTGCGAGGCGGCCGACGTCGTCCGCCGCCGCACCGCCTTCTGGGCGGTGCTGGCGGAGCAGCAGAGCAGGCCCTTCTCCCTCGACCTCACGCAGGAGCCCTCGGCCGTCGGCCTCTCCGACGACGATGTCGCCGCCGTGGTGGACGCGCTCATCGGGAACGTCTTCCGCCACACCGCCTCCGGAACCCCCTTCGGCGTCCGCGTCGTCCGCACCGCACAGGCCGTGGAGCTGGTCGTGGACGACGCCGGTCCGGGCATCCCGGATCCGGACCGGGCCCTGTCCCGCGGCAGCAGCACCGGCTCGTCGGGGCTCGGCCTCGACATCGCCCGCAGGGCCGCGGCCGTCACCGGCGGCTCCCTGCGCATCGCACACGGCCCCCGCGGCGGCGCGCACATCACCGTGGTGTTCGCCCTCGCTCCGCCCCTGCCGTCCGGGCGCGGGCCGCGCGTCTCCCGGCGGCGTACGGGATGGCCGCGGGCCCTCAGGCGGACGTGAAGAGGTCCTCCTGCGCCTCGTCGAGGATGAACCCGTTGTCGAAGCGCACCCGGACCGTGACCACCGGCCCGCGTTCCTGGTAGGCGGTCCACTCCGGCTCCAGGGAGGCGACCTTCTCCTCGAGCTGCTTCCTGCTCTCGGCGGGCATGTCGTGGCCGAAGGAGTCGAGCAGCGACTTCAGCCGCTCGTACTCGCGGACCCCCTCGCTCTGGTGCCGGTGCTCGACCACCCGCTCCAAGGTGCCCTCGGTGCCCGCTGCCAGCGACAGGAACCCGGCCACGGCCCCCGGCGCGTCCTCGGTCACCGCCGCACCGGTCAGCCGGGTGTCCGACGCCAGCTTCACCCGCTGGCCTTCCTTCAGCGTCATGGTTCTTCGTCTCTCGTCTCTCGTGTCTCGTTGCCCGGCTCTCGGACCGATGCGCGGCGCGGTGCCATTATCGGGGCCGCATGAGGAGGCCGGCGTGGGAGAGTGTGGGCATGTGCGGTCGTTACGCTTCTTCCCGGGCCCCGGAGGACCTCGCGGGGCTCTTCGGCGCCGAGCGGGAACCCGGCGCCGAGGCGCTGGAGCCGTCCTGGAACGTCGCCCCGACCGACGACGTGTGGGCGGTCCTGGAACGCGCCGACCGCGGTACCGGGGAGGTGGCGCGCCGGCTGCGGCCGGTCCGGTGGGGGCTCGTGCCGTCCTGGGCGAAGGACCCCTCGGTGGGCTCACGCATGATCAACGCCCGCGTGGAGACCGTGCATGAGAAGCCGGCGTACCGGCGCGCGTTCACCCGCCGGCGGTGCCTGCTCCCCGCCGACGGCTTCTACGAATGGGTCGCCGTGCCCGCGACCGGTTCCGCGAAGGCGTACAAGCAGCCGTACTTCATCCGCCCCGAGGACGCGGGGGTGATGGCGATGGCCGGGCTGTACGAGTTCTGGCGCGACCCGGCCGTCAAGGACGACGACGATCCGTCGGCCTGGCTGACCACGGCCACGATCATCACCACCGAGGCCACCGACCGGGCGGGCCGGGTCCACCCCCGCATGCCGCTGGCCCTCGACCCCGCCGACTACGACACCTGGCTCGACCCCGCCCACCAGGACCCCGCCGGCCTCCGCGCCCTCCTGCACACCCCGGCCGACGGCCGCCTCGAGGTGACGGCGGTATCGACCGCGGTCAACAGCGTCCGCAACAACGGCCCGCACCTCCTCGACCCCGCCGGTTCCTGACGGCGTCGGCAGGTGCGGGTGGTTGACTGGGCCGCATGGATCTCGTACGCGCCTTCCCTCCTGGCATGCCGTCAGAGCCCGGGCCGGGCCCGGGGGCCGGCGCAGCGCCCCCGCTCGACCCCGAACTGGCGCTGGCACTGGCGGCTTTGGGGGACGGGCCGCGGGAGCCGCTGACCCCGGAGAACCTCGCGGCCCGGCAAGGGCGGGATGCCGCGACCCGGCCCAGGCCGACGGTCCGGGACCTGCGGGCGGACGGCCGGTTCGCGGTGGAGGAGCTACGGGTGCCGGCAGCTTCGCGAGGGCGGGAGGTCACGCTGGTGAGCGCGCGGCCCGCCGGGCTCACCGGGCCGCTGCCGCTGCTGTACTACCTGCACGGCGGCGGAATGATCTCCGGCAACGCGTGGTCCGTCCTGCCGCGGCTGCTCGGCGAATGGGCTCTCCCGCTGGGGCTGGCCGTCATCTCCGTCGAGTACCCGCTGGCCCCGCAGACCCAGTACCCCGTACCACTGGAGGACTGCTACGCCGGACTCGTCTGGGCGGCCGGGCACGCGGCCGAACTGGACATCGACCGGGACCGCTTCATCATCGGAGGCAAAAGCGCCGGCGGCGGCCTGGCCGCGGCACTCGCCCTGCTCACCCGCGACCGGGGCGGCCCCGCACCGATCGGGCAACTGCTCCTGTGTCCGATGCTCGACGACCGGGGCGACACCTTCTCCAGCCACCAGATGGCCGGCACCGACACCTGGGACCGCACCTCCAACGCCACCGCGTGGCAGGCGCTGCTGGGCGACCGGTACGGCGCCGCGGACCTGCCGCCCTACGCGGCTCCCGCCCGCGCCACGGACCTGTCCGGGCTGCCCCCGGCCTACATCGACGTCGGATCGGCCGAGACCTTCAGGGACGAGGACGTCGCCTACGCCCAGGCGATCTGGCAGGCCGGGGGCCAGGCCGAACTGCACGTATGGCCCGGCGCCTGCCACGCCTTCGACACCTTCGCACCGCAGGCCGCGATCAGCCGGGACGCCCGCGAGGCCCGTACCCGCTGGCTCCGGCGCCTCCTCACACGCCGACCGGGCGGATGAGCAGGGCGTCACGTGCCCCAGATCGTCCGGTACGCCTCGCGGTAGCCGGACGGATCCCAGAACGTGGCGCCGGCACTGTTCCCGGCCACGGCGATGTGGACGGGCGCGACGTAGCCGCTGGCGGGCCGGCCGGCGAAGGCGCGGTTGAACTCGTCGACGATCTGCCAGCCCTGCTCGTTCAGCGGCTCCGGCACGGTGGCCGCCTGGAACTGCCTGCTGGTGATGCGCTGGAAGGCGGAGGCGTCGCCGTCGCCCGCACCGATGTTGAAGGGCGGTCCGGAGCCCGGCTTGCCGGCCGCGCGCAGGGCGGGGGCGGCATCGGCGAAGTAGAGGTCGTTGATGGCCACGGAGTACGTCCACGCGTCCTGGAAGCGGGACAGGAGCGAGGAGACCGCCTGCGGGGTACGGCTGCCGGCATCGGGGATCGGGATGTTCTCGTACGACAGGACCCGTACGCCGGAACACGTGGCGAGCTCCCGCCGGATCAGTTCGGCCTTGTTCCTGGCGAACGGGATCGAGTCGTCGGTGAACAGGACGACCCCGGCGTTCCCGCCGGACCGGGCGATGACCCAGTCCGCGCTGATCCTCGCCACGTCCTCCACCCTCGTGGTGACGTTCGTGAACAGCCGGGGATCCTCGCTCGGGCCGGGGGAGGCCACGGCGTGCCAGCCGATCACCGGGATCCGTGCCGCTTCGGCCCGCGCCATCTGCTGCGAGGTCAGACGGGGATCGAAACCGCCGATGACGATGCCCGCGGGCTTGAGCGTGACGGCCTGGCTGAGCGCTGCCTGGATGCCGGCGGGCGTGCCCTCCCCGTCGATCACCCGGACCTGCCAGCCGATGGCCTTCGCGGCCTCCTCGACGCCCTTCGCGACGCCCGCGACGCCGGGGTTGGTCATGGTCTGCGCCACGTAGACGACGGTCTTGCCGGGCACCGCCGCGGGCCCGCCGGTGGGCCCGCGCCAGGAGGCGTCGGTGTGCTCGGCCTGCCGCACGGCCGCCTCGGCCCGCTCGAGGGTGCCGGGACAGCCGGCGGGGGACGGGCCGCTGCCCGCCGGCGGGCCGGGCGCGCAGCCCGAGGCGAGGGCGGCGGCCGCGATCAGCAGGGCTGCGGCGGTGCGGTGGGTGGTGCGGTTCGGGTACACGGTGCTCGGTGCTCCTGACGCGGGTACGCGTACGGCGTGCTCACAACGTGCTCACGACGTGTTCCGGACGGGTTCCGGGGGTGGCTGTCTTCGGCCGGTGCGCAGCCGGCGGCGCGCCGAGTACCCGGCCAGGCCGACCGCGATGAGCAGCGTGCCGCCGTTGAACAGCGGCGTGGCCCAGAACTCCGCGCCGAGCTGCCCGATCCCGGCGAGGCCGACGGCGAGGACGGCGACGGCCACGACGGTGCCGAGGGCGTTGGCGCGGCCGGGCCTGATCGTGGTGGACCCCAGCAGGGCGCCGACGAAGGCGGGCAGCAGGTAGTCCAGCCCGACGCTCGGATTGCCGGTCTGCTGCTGTGCGGCGAGCAGGACGCCGGCGAAGCCGACGACGAGGCCCGATCCGGCGAAGGCGTAGACGGAGTAGGTGCGGGTGGGGATGCCGATGATGCCGGCGGCGCGCGGGCTGGAGCCGATGACGTACAGGTACCGGCCCAGCGGCAGCCGCTCCAGGACCACCCAGAGCACGGCCGCGAGGGCCAGGACGTAGAAGGCGGGCACCGGAAGGCCGAGGAAGCGGGAGTCGTAGAGGCCGGTGAAGGCGGAGGGCAGGCCGTCCGGTCCGGGCACGATCCGGCCGCCCCCGGTGATCCAGCCGGTGACCGCGTACATCATGCTGCCGGTGCCGAGCGTGGCGATGAAGGAGTCGATCTGCCCGAATTCGACGATCACGCCGTTGAGCGCGCCGACCAGCGCCCCCGCGCACACGACCACGAGGCAGGCGAGCGGCCAGGGCCAGCCCCCGTCGACGATGAGCCGCATCACCATCACGTGGGCCAGGCCCAGCCCGTAGCCGAGGGACAGGTCGAACCGGCCGGTGGCGATGGGGATCGTCGCACCGAGCGCCAGGATGGCGGGGATGGACTGGTTGGACAGGATCGAGGAGATGGTGTCCTGCGTGGGAAACGTCTTCGGCAGGGCGAGCGAGAACACCAGGAAGAGGAGGGCGGCGAGCACGGGGAGCCCGTAGGCGCCGATGTGGTGCCCGCGCAGGCGTCCGCGTACGGATCGGGGCGAGGGGGTGGGGGTCATCGGCTCGTCGCAGCTCCGGTGATGGGGGGCATGGCCGAGGCGGTTCGGGTCAGTTCGGCGACGGTGAGGGCGGCGCCGGACAGCTCGGCGGCCACGGTCCCGCGGACGAACACCAGGGCGCGGTGGCAGACGCCCGCGACCTCTTCGAAGTCGGTGGACAGGAGCAGGACCGCCAGGCCGGAGGACAGCGCGTCGTCGAGCAGCCGGTGGATCGTGGCCTTGGCCCCGACGTCCACGCTGGCGGTCGGCTCTTCGAGGACGAGCAGGCGCAGGTTCCCCCGGAGCCACCGGCCGACCATGACCTTCTGCTGGTTGCCGCCGGACAGGGTGGCGATCGGCGCCTCGCTGTCCCGGGGCCGCACCGCGAACCGGTCGATCAGGGCGGCGGCCTCGGCGCGCTCGCGCCGCGGGCTGATCCACTGCCACCCCGGCACGCCGGCCGCCCGGGGGTTCGCCAGGAAGTTCTCGCGTACGGTCAGTTCGGCGGCGAGGCCCTCCTCCTGGCGGTTGCCCGCCACGAAGCCGACGCCGGAGCGCAGCGCGCCGGCGACCGTGCGCGGCCGGTACGGGCGCCCGTCCAGTACCGCGCGCCCCGCGAGGATCGGCCGGGCACCGGCGAGGGCGCGGCCCAGCTCCATGTGGCCGGCGCCGGTCAGGCCCACCATGCCGAGGACCTCACCCCTGCGCAGGTCCAGGCGGACCGGCCCGGCGGACGCGGTCCGCACCCCGTCGAGGCTCAGGAGGGGCGGGCCGGCGGCCGGGCGCGCGGCCGGTGCGCGGGCCGCCGGTTCGCTGCCCGCGACGGCGTGCACCAGACGGGCCGGGCTGTGGCCGGCGAGCGGACCCCGGTCGGCCACGCGGCCGTCGCGCAGGACGGCGAAGGTGTCGGCGACCCGGTACACCTCGTCGAGCCGGTGGCTGACGTAGAGGATGCCGTGCCCCCGGTCGCGCAGGGCGTGCAGAACGCCGAAGAGCCGGGCGCAGTCCGCTGCGGGGAGGGTGGCGGTCGGCTCGTCGAGGACGATCAGCTCGGCCCGTGTCGCGAGGGCGCGGGCGATGGCGACCAGCGAGCGCTCGGCGGGGGCGAGGCCGGCGATCCGGGTGTCGGGGTCCAGGTGCCCGGCGACGAGGGCGAGAGCCTCGCGGCAGCGCTCCCGGGTCTGCCGCCAGGAGATCAGCCCCCGGCGGCGCGGATAGCCAGTGCCCAGGGCGATGTTCTCGGCCACCGTCATCCACGCGACGAGACCGAGGTCCTGGTGGATGAAGGACATGTTCCGGGTGGCGGCGTGCGAGCCGAGCGGGTGTCCGGCCACGGTCACTTCGCCCTCGTCGGCGGGGTGGACCCCGGCGAGCACCTTGATGAGCGTGGACTTCCCGGCACCGTTGGGACCGAGCAGGGCGAGGACACTGCCCCGGTGGAGGTCGAGGTCGACCGAGGCCAGCGCCAGGGTGCCGCCGAATCGTTTGGTCAGACCGCGGACGCGGACGAGCGGTTCACCGCCGAAGCGCGAGGGCGGGCCCGTCGAGGTGTCGGGAGCGTCGTGCACAGACTTCTCCGGGGGTCGGCCTCCGAGTTCTTCCCGACTGCACGGGGAATCCTACGGGGACATGCAGCGCATTTCCGGTATCTCACCCAGAGGTGCCGATACGGGTCATGCCGCGGCCAGGGCGCATTCGGCCCAGATGACCTTGCCGTCGGTGGTGTAGCGCGTGCCCCACGCCTGGGCGAGCTGCGCGACGAGGAACAGGCCGCGGCCGCCCTCGTCGGTGGTCGCCGCATGGCGCATGCGCGGGGCCGTGCTGCTGGTGTCGTACACCTCGCAGATCAGCGTGCGGTCGTGGATGAGGCGTACCCGGATGGGTCCGGCGCCGTAGCGGACGGCGTTCGTGACCAGTTCGCTGAGCAGCAGTTCCGTGGCGAAGGCGGACTCGTCCAGGCCCCACCGGCTCAGCTGGTCCACGGCGGCGGAGCGGACGTCGCAGACCCGGGCGGGGTCGGCGGGCAGCTCCCATGTGGCGATCCGGTCGGGGGGTACGGCGTGGGTACGGGCGACGAGGAGCGCGATGTCGTCGCCGGGGTGTTCGGGCGCCATCGCGCCGAGGACCGCCCGGCAGGTCTCCTCGGGGGCGCGGTCCGGGTGGGCGAGTACGCGGCGCAGGTCGTCGAGGGCGAGGTCGATGTCGCGGTGCCGGTCCTCGATGAGTCCGTCGGTGAACAGCACCAGCTGGCTGTTCTCGGGGACGGGGAACGTGACCGACTCGAAGGGCAGTCCGCCGATGCCGAGCGGGGGTCCTGGGGGCAGGTCGAGGAACGTCACGGTGCCGTCGGACCGGACCAGCGCGGGCGGCGGGTGGCCGGCGCGGGCCATGGTGCACTCCTGCGAGGTGGGGTCGTAGACGGCGTACAGGCAGGTGGCGCCGACGATGCCGGCGGGGGGATGGCCGTCGCCCCCGCTGCCCCCGTCGTCCCTGTCCTCCCCGCCCTCCTCGCGGTCGAGGCGGACCATGAGGTTGTCCAGGTGGGTGAGGAGTTCGTCGGGGGCGAGTTCCAGTTCGGCGAAGTTGCGGGCGGCGGTGCGCAGCCGGCCCATCGTGGCGGCGGCGTGCAGTCCGTGGCCGACGACGTCGCCGACGAGGAGGGCGACGCGGGTGCCGGAGAGGGGGATGACGTCGAACCAGTCGCCGCCCACTCCGTGCTCCGCGGGCAGATAGCGGTGGGCGACCTCGACGGCGTCCAGTGCGGGGAGGCCGCGCGGGAGCAGGCTGCGCTGCAGGGACAGGGCCAGGGTGTGTTCACGGGTGTAGCGGCGGGCGTTGTCGATGCACAGGGCGGCGCGGGCGGCGAGCTCCTGGGCCAGCGAGCAGTCGTCGTCGCCGTACGGGGCGGGGTCCTGCGAACGGTAGAAGCCGGCGATGCCGAGGAGGACGCCGCGGGCGACCAGGGGGACGGTGATGAGGGAGTGGATGGTGTGGGCGAGGAGCAGCTCGGCGTGCTCGGGGTCCTGGGCGATCCAGCCGAAGGCGGTCTTCAGGTCGGGTTCCAGTACGGGCTGCCCGGTGATCAGACAGCGCATGTGGGGGGTGGTCGGGCGCAGGTCGACCTGCTCGCCCACCGGGTAGAAGGGGCAGTCCTCGCGGATGCCGTGGACCACCGTGCGGCGCATGTGCGTGGTGGGGCGGGGGGACTCCTCGCCGCGCAGCACGGCCTCGGGCATGTCGATGGTGACGAAGTCCGCCAGGCGGGGTACCGCGATCTCGGCGAGTTCCCGGGCGGTGCGGCCGACGTCCAGGGTGGTGCCGATGCGGTTGCTGGCCTCGGCCAGCAACTCCAGGCGGCGGCGCGCCGCGACGGCGTACTTTCCCACCTCGGGCTCGCCCACCAGCACGAGCCCTCTGACCATGCCGTCGGCGGAGTCGGCGGAGTCGGCGGTGCCGGGTGCGGTCGGGCGGGGCGGGGCCGGACCGGGGGCGCCGGCTGCGCCGCGGGCAAGGGGCCCGGGCGGTGGGGCGGTGGCGGGGGCCGGCGTGTGGGCGGGCGCGGGGGCGTGCCGCTCCGACGACTCGTCGGGGAGGAGCACCTCGATGACCATGCCCTCCACTCCGGAGGTGCTCGTCACGGGACGGCTCACGAGCGTGACCCGGCGGCCGCGGGAGAGGGGCACCTCGGCGGCGGCCCGCCGGGCCGCGGACATCAGCTCCGTGGCCTTCTCCTTGAGCGTCATCCGGTCGCTCTGCTCCAGCTCGCTCTGGAGCAGCTCGTCCATGCCGATCGGGTACCCGTTCCGGGCGTCCTCGCCGGTCCGGGCGCGGCTCTCGGCATCGAGGTACGCGTGCAGCAGGCCGCGTTCACGCGCCGAACTCTGCTCCATCAGCCGTCTCTCGATGGCTTCGGCCGCCCTGCGCACCACGGGGACCAGGGCCGGGTCCGCATCCGTGTAGGGGTAGCCGAGGCACAGGACGCCTTCGATGTGCCCGTTGAGCTGGTCGCGCACGGGGATCGCGGTGCAGGCGCTCGACTGGGACCGCTCGGCGAAGTGCTCGGCGCCGTAGACCTGGCAGAGCCGGCGTTCCGCGAGGGTGAGGCCGATGCCGTTGGTCCCGGCGAACCGCTCGGCGAAGACGAACCCGGGGACGCTCTGGATCGCGGCGAGATGCCTGACCATCGACTTCTCGCCGAAACGGCGTTCGAGCACGGTGCCGTGTCCGTCGGCGAGGCAGATGTTCATCCGGCTGCCCGAGAAGATGGATTGGAGCCGGTCGAGCACGGGGCGGGCGGCGCGGACGAGCCGGCCGTCCGCGTCGAAGTCGGCGGTGAAGGGAAGCTCGGACTGGTCCGGCGACAGCCCCAGCAGCAGGCTGCGCTGCCAGGAGCTCAGGATCGGACTCCTCACGCTCCCCTCGACGGATTCGATCGCTTCGCCGTGCAGGAAGCGGTCACGGGAACGTACGGGGCCGATGCGTTCGCCCACGACCCCCATCTGCACCACTTCCCTCACCGGAACGCTCTCGATCGCCCGATTTGAGTATATTCCTCACATTTTGCGGGTGAGGGGTGGAGCAGCGAAGGGTGGAGACGGGGCCGGCCCTCACAGGACCGCGACCGGATTGACGGGCGAGCCCGTACCGCCGGGGACGTTCAGCGGCGCCACGACGAGCATGAACGCGTAGCGGCCCGCCTCGGCGCAGGCGGCGGAGAGCGGCTCGAGGTCCAGGTTGTCGAGCAGGGGCACTCCCATCGCGGCGACGGCGAGCGCGTGGACGGGGGAGTGCACTCCTTCGACCGGCGACGGCCGTACGTCGCTGTCCCCGTCCCCGCCCAGCAGGGCGATGCCCCGCTCCGCCAGCAGCGGCATGGCGCTCACGTGCCAGCCCGCACTCGCGGCGGCGGGGTCCCAGGGGCCGGTCTCCCGGCGGCGGCGGAAGGCGCCGGAGCGCAGCAGCACCGCATCGCCGTCCTCGATCGTCACGCCGAGTGCCTGCTCCGCGGCGATGACGTCCTGTGCGTGCACCGCCTGCCCCGGCTCGAGCCACCGGACCCCGAGGGCGGCGGGCAGGTCGAGGAGCACGCCCTTGGTGACCAGGGGGCCGAGCGCCGACACCGCACCGAACCTGGCGCCCGCGGCATCGACGCTCTCGCGCGCGACCCGGCCGTCGTGGAGCAGCCCCCGGTAGGCGACGTGTGACAGCGCGTCGAGATGGGTGACGCCCTTGCCGTGGTAGTCGACGGCGAGGAAGTCCTTGTAGACGGCCGGTTCCGGTCCCTCCACGTCGCCGAGGTCGGACATGTAGTGCAGTGCGGGCTTCTCGTTGTCCGGTCCCGGCCGGGTGTCCCAGGGCCGCCCCATCGGGACGGCGGTGCCGGAACGGATCAGCGCGCCGGCCCTGCGTACGTGGCCCGCCGTCACCCTGTTCCAGGCGCCGCGGTCGGGCGCCTCCCACCGGCCCCAGGTACGGACCGACGCGAAGAGCGCGTCGAACTCCCGGCGGGAGACGGCGGCGGGGTTGCTGGTCATGTCTGCTCAGCGCTCCAATGGTCGTGCGGCTGCCGCCCGGGGCACCGGGTGCGCCGCGGCTCCCCGGGCAGCATCCCACCGGGGTTCATCGCACGCTCATGCGCGCGCCACATCACCTCCACATCGGCTCCTCATGAGGAGACCAGGGTGACGGCGCCCAGCACCTCAACCGGGCTCCGTGACCAGGAGGCACCATGAGTGTGACCCCGAGCAGGAGATCGCCGTTCGTCGCCGCGGCGACCGTCGCCGCCCTCGGCATGATCGCCGTACCGGCGCACGCACAGGCACAGCCGCATCATCAGGCCCCGTCCTTGCCCGAGGTGTCTGCCTCCGTGGAGACGCCGTCCCTCTTCGACGACGAGGCGGGCGGCAACGCCAACGCCGATGACCCGGCGATCTGGCGGAACGCCGCCGATCCCGACCGCAGCCTGGTGATCGCCACCGCCAAGGAAGGCGGCCTGCGGGTGTACGACCTGGACGGGCGCCAGGTCCAGAGCCTGCCGGCGCCGCCGCCCCCGCGGGACGGGGACAAGCCGGGGCGCTTCAACAACGTCGACCTGATCGCCGGGCTGCGCTTCCCCGACGGCCGCCACGACGTGGCGGTCGTCTCCGACCGGGGCCGCGACCAGCTGCGCTTCTACCGGATCGACCCCCACCGCCCGAGCGGGCCCCTCGTCGACGTCACCGACGAGGCGGCCGCCCCGCTGGTCTTCTCCGCCGATCAGGAGGAGGTCGCCGACCAGCGCACCGCGTACGGGCTGGCCGCGTACACCGACCGCCGCCGCGGCCGTTCGTTCGCGGTGGCCAGCCGGCGCCACGACACCACGATCGCGCTGGCCGAGCTCGCACCGGACGCCCGCGGAAAGGTCGGCTACCGCCTCGTCCGGACCGTCACCCTGCCGTCCTCCTTCACCCTGCCCGACGGGACCGGCTGGACCCCGTGTGCCGAACCCGGCGAACTCCCGCAGGTGGAGGGCATGGTCGTCGACCCGGACAGCGGCGACCTGTACGCGGGCCAGGAGGACGTGGGCATCTGGAAGCTCGACGCCGACCTGCGCTCCCCGGCCCGCCTGATCGAGAAGGTCCGCTCCTACGGGGTGCCCGGCACCTGGAACCCGCAGACCGAGGAGTGCGACGCGGGCGCCGACCCGGGCTTCGGAGGCGGGCACCTCAGCGCCGACGTGGAGGGTCTGACGATCTGGCGGGACCCCGAGGACCTCCGCAGCGACGGCTACCTCATCGCCTCCGGCCAGGGCGACAACACCTTCGCCGTGTTCGACCGCGACGACCGCAACGCCTTCGTCCGCAGCTTCCGGATCACCGCGGGCAGCGGGCCCGGCGCGCCGGACGGCTCGGAAATGTGCGACGGCGCCGCCGTCACCAGCGCACCGCTCGGCAGGAGGTTCCCGTCCGGCCTGCTGGTCGTCCAGGACGGCGCGAACACCCCGGAGACCCCCGGACCCGACGGGGAGGCCCGTACCGACACCGACTTCAAGTTCGTCGACTGGGGCACGCTCCAGCGCGCCGCGCGCCTCTGACGCGCCGCTGAGCCGTACGACCCCGGGGGAACCGGCGGTCGTACGGCTCACGCCGACGGTGTGCGGGCGGGCATCATGGCCGTGTGAACGTGTCCCCGAGCTCCCGTGGCGGAGGAACCGGGATCCCAGGGCTCCTCCAGGTCGCGCCCACGCCGCGGACCGCCGTGGTGTGGCTCCCGCCGGACGGGCTGTGGCCCGCGATCCAGAGCATCCGTGCCGAGCACGACCCCCAGATCCGCCGCTGGCCACCCCACGTGAACCTGCTCTTCGGCTTCGTCCCGGAGGCCGACTTCCCGGCGGCCCTCCCGCTCCTGGCCGCCGCGGCCGCGCACAGCGAGCCGTTCGCCGTCCGCCTCGGCGGAGTGCACGCCTTCCGGCACCGCGCGTACTCCACCGTGTGGCTGGACCCCGCCGCGGCCGGCCTGGCCCCGTGGACCAGGCTCCAGGGCGCCCTGGCCGAGCCCTTCCCCCTGTGTCGCGGCCGGTTCCCGCGGTTCACGCCGCACTTGTCACTCGGCCGCACCCACGACCCGCGCAACCTGGCCGCGGAGTGCGCCGCCCGCCTGGGCAGCATGTCGGCGCAAGTCCACGACATCGTGCTCCTCTCCCGCCGCGGCGAGGAGCCCATGCGGCCCCGCTTCACGATCACCCTGGGCACGGGCGACGTACGCTCCGGCGGCGGGGACGGCCCGGCCCGATAGCCGCCCGCCACCGGATCCACGACGCGGCGCTGCGCCGGGGTCAGTCGATCTGCAGCTCGCCCATCCGGCTCCAGCCGGTGGCGCCCGCGATGGTGGTGCTGACGATGTCGGGCGTACGGGTGATCAGGGGCCGCATGGTTTCCAGGGCGGTGCGGAAGTGCTCGGAGGTCACGTGGGCCTCCGCCGCGTCGTCCTGGAACGCCTCGGTCAGGACGTAGGTGTCCGGCTCCTCCAGGCTGCGGGACCACTCGAACCACAGGTTGCCGGGCTCCGCCCGGGTGGCGCGGGTGAACTCCGCGACCCTCTCGGGCCATTGGTCGACGTACTCGGGCTTGACGGCGAATTTCACCACAATGAAGATCATTCGGCCATTGTAGGCACGGGCCCCACGGGTCACGCCGGCGTCCTGTGTCGATCTTCCCCGGCCGGGTCGTGATCCGTTGTGTTTCAGGCGTGTGTTCGCGAATGCACCGGCAAGTGACACGCATGTGTGGGTGATTCGAAGAGTGTGGTCATTCCGAGGGGCCCGCGGGGAGGTCTCTTTAAGAAAGCTTGTTGAACAAGGCCGACGCGCGGGGCGCCCTTGAATCAACTCCGGTAATCGGTCAGGGTTTCGAGCGACCCCCCGGAGATCTTTCGGCTCCAGAGGGGTCGTGCAACACGCATTGACGCCCCACACGTCAACACGAGGAGTACTCCCTTCATGTCAACTCACAAGCACGCACGCACCCGTTCGCGCGGCTTCCGAGTCCTTGCAGTGGCCACGGGAGTCGCCACTGCAACCGGTGTCTGCATGCTGCTGTCCCCCCTCGCCGGAGCGACCACCCCCGCCGAGGGAACGGTGTACGGGCTCGGCGCACCCGGTGCGCTCAGCGGCAGCTACATCGTCATCCTCGACAAGGACGCGGACCGGCAGGCGCTCGTCAAGAAGTACGGCGGCGAGCTGAAGCGCACCTACACCTCCGCCGTCAACGGCTTCTCCGCAGCCGGGCTTTCGGAGACGGCCGCCAAGCGCCTCGCCGCCGACCCGGCCGTGGGCAAGGTCGTCCAGAACAAGAAGTTCTCCATCAGCACCACCCAGCCCAACCCCCCGTCCTGGGGCCTCGACCGCATCGACCAGACCGCGACCGCAGGGGACAAGAAGTACACGTACCCCGACGCGGGCGGCGAGGGCGTCACGGCGTACGTCATCGACACCGGCGTACGGATCAGCCACAAGGACTTCGGCGGCCGGGCCGCCCACGGTTTCGACGCCGTGGACAACGACCAGACCGCCGACGACGGCAACGGGCACGGCACGCACGTCGCCGGGACCATCGCGGGCACCTCCCACGGGGTGGCCAAGAAGGCCAAGATCGTCGCCGTCCGGGTGCTCGACGACAACGGCTCGGGCACCACCGAGCAGGTCGTGGCGGGCATCGACTGGGTGACGAAGAACCACAGCGGGCCCTCCGTCGCCAACATGAGCCTCGGCGGCGGCGCCGACGAGGCGCTCGACGAGGCCGTACGCCGGTCGATAGCCGCCGGTGTCACCTTCGGTGTCGCGGCGGGCAACGAATCCTCCGACGCCGGCCAGGGCTCGCCCTCACGGGTCCGCGAGGCCATCACGGTGGCCTCCAGCGCGGCCGACGACTCCCAGTCCTCGTTCTCCAACTTCGGCAAGGTGGTGGACCTCTACGCACCCGGCTCCGACATCACGTCCGCCTGGAACGACAGTGACAGCGGTACGAAGACCATCTCCGGCACGTCCATGGCCACTCCGCACGTGATCGGAGCCGCCGCCCTCTACCTGGCCGGGCACAAGGAGGCCTCGCCCGCCGAGGTCGCACAGGCCCTGACCACCGGGGCCACTCCCGGGAAGATCACGAACCCGAGCAGCGGCACCCCGAACAAGCTGCTGAAGGTGTCCGCGCAGTAGGAGGCACCACCCGCGAACGCGCCGGGGCCGCCGCACCTGAGGGGGATGCGGAGGCCCCGGCGTTCGGGTCAGGGGGTGTCTGGTGACACTGCCTCACGCACCCACGGCCTCCACACCGGCTCGTTGCGCTCCACCCACTTCTTCGCCGCCTGCTCGGGCGCCAGCTTCTCCTCGGCGATCATCAGCGCCACCTCGTTCTGCTCCTCGACGCTCCAGCGGAACCGCTTCAGGAACTCGGCGGCCTTCCCGCCCGCGTCCGCGAACCGCGTGTTGAGGTACTTCTGCAGGGGCGTGTGCGGGTAGGCGCAGGCCACCCGCTCCGGATCCGCGTCGCAGCCCTCCCGGTACTCGGGCAGCTTCACCTCCGTCATCGGAACCCGCTCGAACAGCCACTGCGGCTTGTACCAGTAGGTGAGGAACGGCTTGCGCTCCTTCGCGAACTGCCTGATCTGGGTGATCTGCGCGGCCTCGGAGCCGGCGAAGACGACCTCGAAGTCCAGGTCGAGGTTCTTCACCAGCGCCTTGTCGTTCGTGACGTACGACGGGGAGCCGTCCAGCAGCTGGCCCTTCCCGCCGCTTTCGGCGGTCCGCAGCCGGTCGGCGTACGTGTCGAGGTTCTTCCAGTCCGTGACGTCCGGATGGGCCTCGGCGAAGTACGTGGGCACGTACCAGCCGATGTGGCCGGTCACGCCCAGCTCCCCGCCCGCGGTGATGGTCCCCTTCTCCTGGACGTACCGCTTCTCCTGCTCCGGGTGACCCCAGTCCTCCAGGATCGCGTCGACCCGGCCCTGGCTGAGCGCGTCCCATGCGGGAACCTCGTCCACCTGCACGGTGTCGACCCGGTAGCCCAGCTCGTGTTCGAGCAGATAGGCGGCGACGGCGGTGTTGGCCTGCGCGCCGACCCAGGACTGCACGGAGAGGGTGACGGTCTTCGCGCCCTCGGCGGCCGCATACGGGGAGGCCTGGCGGGTCATGTCGGCCGCGCCGCACCCGGTGAGCACGGCCAGGGCCGTCACGGCGGCGAACGCGCCGAGGCCGCGACGCCCGCGCCGCCGACGGCTCCCGTTCACATGAGTGGTGTCGGTGACAGGGTTGTCGGGCATGTCAGGCCTCCTTCGCGGGCTGGGTGATCCGGTCGAGCATCAGACCGAGGCAGACGATCGCGGCGCCGGCCACCAGACCGGTGGCCAAGTCACCCTGGGCGAGGCCGAGTACGACCTGGTACCCGAGCGCGCCACCGCCGACGAGGCCTCCGATGATGACGACGGCGAGTACCAGCACCACCGCCTGGTTCAGGGCCAGCAGCAACGCGTGCCTGGCCAGCGGAAGCTGGACCTGGCGCAGCTGCTGCGACCCCGTGGCGCCGAGCGAGCGGGCCGACTCCAGCGCCGCCGGGCTCACCTCGCGCAGGCCCGAGGCGGTGATGCGTACGACGGCGGGCAGCGCGTAGACGACGGCGGCGGCCGCCGCGGGCGCCCGGCCCACGCCGAACAGCGCGACCACCGGGATGAGGTAGACGAACTGCGGCATCGTCTGGCACACGTCGAGCACCGGACGCAGCAGACGCTGGGCGCGCGCACTGCGGGCCGCCGCGATGCCGATCCCGAAACCGAGGACGAGGGTGACGGCCACGGCGGCCACCACCTGCGACAGGGTGTCGAGGGACGGCTCCCACACGCCGAGCACACCGACGGCGGCCAGGGCGAGTACGGCGGTCAGCGCGGTGCGCCAGGTACCGGCCAGCAGGCCGAGGGCGCAGACCGCGAGCAGCAGCAGCCACCAGGGGGTGGCCTGCAGACCGGAGCGCAGGGGGTCCAGGATCCAGCCGGTGAAGCGGGCCGCCCAGTCGGCGGTGCCGCCGACCACGGGCACCCCGGAGTAGAGGTGGTCGGTCATCCAGCCGACCGCCCGGTTGACGGGCTCCGCGATCGGCACGGTCCAGGACTCCGGCCACAGGGACGTGCCCGCCATCCGGCCCGCGACGCCCGCGGCGACGGCCGTGAGGACGGTGAGCAGCCGCCCGTACCAGCCTTCGAAGACCCGCCGCAGCAGCGGCTGCCGGGACGGGGGAACGGGGGCGGCGCCCAGCCGGGCGCCCGCCGCGTCGGCCGTGCGGTCCAGGACCACCGCGAGCAGCACGATGGGGATGCCCGCGGCGAGCGCCGCACCGACGTCCACGGAGGCGAGGGCCTGGTAGACCCGGTCGCCGAGGCCGCCGGCACCGATCACGGAGGCGATGACGGCCATCGACAGCGCCATCATGATGGCCTGGTTGACGCCGAGCAGGATCTGCGGGCGGGCCAGCGGAAGCCGAGCCGTCAGCAGGCGCTGGCGCCCGGTCGCGCCCAGCGAGTCCGCGGCCTCCAGCACCCCGGCGTCGGCGTTGCGCAGGCCCAGCGCCGTCAGCCGGGCCATCGGCGGCGCCGCGTACACCACGGTGGCGAGTACGGCGGCGGGTACGCCGATCCCGAAGACCAGCACCATCGGCAGCAGGTACGCGAAGGCGGGCAGCACCTGCATGGTGTCGAGTACGGGGCGCAGCACGCGGTCGGCACGCGGCGACAGCCCGGCGGCGAGTCCGAGCAGGGCGCCGACCGCGACGGACGCGGCGACGGCCACGACCATCAGGGCGAAGGTCTGCATGGTCGGCACCCACATGCCGAGCAGCCCGCACACGGCGAACGCGGCCACGCAGGTGACGGCGAGCCGCAGGCCCGCCAGGCGCAGGGCGATCAGGCCGGCCAGCGCGGTGACGCCGGTCCAGCCCGCGGCGAGCAGGACGACGTACACCGCGCGGACCGACACCACCACGGCGTTGCTGACGTGCCCGAAGAAGTAGAGGAAGAGCGGGTGGCCGTCGCGGTTGTCGATGATCCAGTCCCCGGCCCGTCCGAGCGGCCCGGAGAGGTCGACGGCGAGGGCGGCGGGCCAGCTCCCGGCGCCCGGGAAGGCGACCGCGAGCGGGAGCAGCACCAGCGCGGCGACGGCCAGGGGCAGGACCCTGCGGCCGGCGCGGTGGTCGAGCAGCAGGGCCCGCAGGCGCCGGCCGGGCGCACGGACGGCGGCGGACAGCGGGCGATCGGTATGTCCGCCGCCGGGCCGCCCGTCCGCGCGGCCGGACCGCTTGTCCGCATGTCCGGGCCGTCCGTCCGCGTGTCCGGACCGGCCGGGGCGCCCGGCGCCTCCGGGGTCCCGTACGGGTCTGGTGGTCGTGGTCATCCGCGCCGCCTCCCCGCGCCGGTGAGGGGGGTGACGCCGTGGGCGGGGGACCGGCGCGTCATGCCGCCACCCCCCGTCCGGCCGCGGCCGGCAGACCGGCCACCACCGCGAGCAGTCCCGCGTCGTCGACCACGCCCAGGCAGCGGCCGTCGTCGACCACCCGCGCCGGGCCACCGCTGCGGGCCACGGCCTCGATGGCTTCGACCACCGTGGTCGCCGGAGTCAGCGCCGGGCCCTGACCGGCCTCGCCGTCCGTCGCAGGGCGCATCGCGCTGCGTACGGTGAGCACCTGCTCGCGCGGCACGTCGCGGACGAAGTCCCGGACGTAGTCGTCGGCGGGCGAGCCCACGATCTCCTCCGGGGTCCCGAGCTGCACGATCCGGCCGTCGCGCATCAGCGCGATCCGGTCACCGAGGCGCAGCGCCTCGGACAGGTCGTGGGTGATGAAGACCATCGTGCGGCCCTCCTCGTGGTGCAGCCGGGCCACCTCGCCCTGCATCTCCCGGCGGATCAGCGGGTCGAGCGCACTGAACGGCTCGTCGAACAACAGCACTTCCGGGTCGGCGGCCAGGGCGCGCGCGAGTCCGACGCGCTGCTGCTGCCCGCCGGACAGCTGGCCGGGCCGGCGGTCCTCGAGTCCTTCGAGGCCGACCTTGCCGACCATCTCGGCCGCCTTGGCCCGCCGGTCGGCGCGGCTCATGCCCTGGA
Source organism: Streptomyces sp. NPDC046303 (assembly GCF_055588085.1). Classification (NCBI taxonomy): domain Bacteria; kingdom Bacillati; phylum Actinomycetota; class Actinomycetes; order Kitasatosporales; family Streptomycetaceae; genus Streptomyces; species Streptomyces sp. NPDC046303. The sequence continues at coordinate 37,448 of NZ_JBVJFA010000031.1, read as the reverse complement.
TCTCCAGGCCGTAGGCAACGTTGTCGAGGACCGTGCGGTGCGGCAGCAGGCCGAAGTGCTGGAAGACCATGGAGGCGCGGTGGCGGCGCAGTCCGCGCAGCCGGGCCCGGTCCATGGCGAGGACGTCCTCCCCGTCGATGGCCAGGGATCCGGCCGTGGGCTCGATCAGCCGGGTCAGGCAGCGCACGAGCGTGGACTTGCCGGAACCCGACAGGCCCATGACCACGAAGACCTCGCCCTTGCGGACGTCGAAGGTGACGTCCCGCACGGCGGCCGTGCAGCCCGTGCGCTCGCGCAGTTCGGCGGCGGACAGCGAGGCGTGCTCGGAGCCCGGTACCAGGGCGGCCTTGCGCCGCGGGCCGAAGACCTTCCACAGGCCCTGGACGGAGAACACGGGCGCGGCGTCCGCGCCGGACGCGGTGTTGGGGGTACCGGTCACCGGAGCTCACCGCCCAGCAGCTCGGCGGCCTTCTCACCGACCATGAGCACCCCGATCATCGGGTTGACCGCGGGCATCGTCGGGAAGACGGACGCGTCCGCGATGCGGAGGCCGTCCAGCCCCCGCACCTTCAAGTCGGGTCCCACCACCGCCCGTTCGTCGTCGGCGGCGCCCATCTTGCACGTGCCGGCCGGGTGGTAGACCGTATGCGCCACCGCGCGGGCGTACGCGCTCAGCGCCTCGTCGCCGGTGACCTCCGGGCCCGGGCACACCTCGCGCTTCAGCCAGCCGGCCAGCGGCTCGGCCGCGGCGATCTCGCGGGCCAGCTTGATGCCGTCCACCAGCGTCCGGGCGTCGTAATCGTCCTCGTCCGTGAAGTAGCGGAAGTCGAGGGCCGGTTTGACCTCGGGGTCCGCGCTGGTGAGGTAGAGGCGCCCGCGGCTGCGCGGCTTGGGGATGTTCGGGGTCAAGGAGACGCCGTGCTCGGGGCGTTGGTAGCCGATCCGCTCCGGATTGTCGGTGAAGGGGATCTGGTAGAAGTGGAACATCAGGTCGGGACCGGGGGAGTCAGGGTCGCGCCGGACGAACAGGCCCGCGTCACTGTCCATCGCCGAGTTCTCGGGGATCGGGCCGTCCGTCTCCCAGACGATCACGGACTCCGGGTGGTCGAGGAGGTTCTCGCCGACGCCGGGCAGATCGTGGACGGGGGGTATGCCGAGGGCCGCGAGGTCCTCGCGGGGCCCGATGCCGGAATGCAGCAGCAGGCGCGGGGTGTCCACGGCGCCCGCGCACACCACCACCTCGCGGCGGGCGGTGATCAGCGCCCTTGTGCCGTCCGCGGCGCGGACGTGGACGCCGCGTGCCCGGGTGCCGTCCAGCTCGAGGCGGTACGCCCAGGTCTCGAGCATGATCCGCAGGTTGGGCCGCTCGTCCATCACCGGGTGGAGGTACGCCACCGAGGCGGACGAGCGCTTGTTGGTCTCCGGGTGGTAGGCGAGGTCGAAGAAGCCGACGCCCTCGTGGAACGGCTTCCGGTTGAAGCCCTCGATGTGCGGCACGCCGAGCGCGGACCGGGCCGCGTCCACGAAGTCGCGGGCGATGGCGTTGCGGTCGGCCTCGCCGACCGGAACGATGTTGTTGAGGAGCCGGTCGAAGTACGACTCCATGGCGGCCGCGTGCCACCCCTCCGCGCCCGCCTCCGACCACTCGTCCCAGTCGGACGGGAGCGGCTTGAAGGCGATGAGGGTGTTGTGCGAGGAGCAGCCGCCCAGGACGCGGGCCCGGCTGTGCCGGATGTGCGAATTGCCGCGCGGCTGCTCGGTCGTGGGGTAGTCGTAGTCGAGTTCGCCGCCGAGCAGGCCCATCCAGCGGCGCAGGGTGAGGACGTCGGGGCGGTCGACGTCGCTCGGCCCGCCCTCGATGACGGCGACGGTGACGTCCGGGTCCTCGGTGAGGCGGGAGGCGATCACCGAGCCGGCGGTGCCGCCGCCGATGACGACGTAGTCGTACTCGTCCTGCTGTGCGGGGGTCGTGTTCTCGTTCATGTCTCTCCTGCCTCAGCCCGCGAACCAGCGCACGGGGCGCGGAGCGAGGTTCTGGTACACGTGCTTGGTCTCGCGGTACTCGGCCAGGCCGGACGGCCCGAGTTCGCGTCCGATCCCGGACTTCCCGAAGCCGCCCCATTCGGCTTGCGGCAGGTACGGGTGGAAGTCGTTGATCCAGACGGTGCCGTGCCGCAGCCGGCCCGCCACCCGGCGGGCGCGGCCCTGGTCCGCGGTCCAGACGGCGCCGGCCAGCCCGAACTCGGTGTCGTTGGCGAGCGCGACGGCCTCGTCCTCGGTGCGGAAGGTCTCGACCGTCAGGACCGGTCCGAAGACCTCCTCGCGGACGACGCGCATGCGGCGGTGGCAGCGGTCGAGGACGGTGGGGCGGTAGAAGTAGCCCGGCCCGTCCGGCCGTTCGCCGCCGGAGCGCAGCACGGCGCCCTCGGCGAGCGCGGAGGCGACGTACGACTCGGTCCGCTCGAGCTGGGCGGCGGAGACCAGCGGGCCGCATTCGACACCCGGGTCGGTGCCCCGGCCGATGCGGATCTTCTCGGCGCGGCGCGCGAGTTCGGCGACGAAGCGCTCGCGCAGCGACTCCTCGACGATCAGGCGCGAGCCGGCCGAGCACACCTGGCCGCTGTGCATGAACGCGGCGTTGAGGGCCTGGTCGACGGCGGTGTCGAAGCCGGCCTCGGTGGCGCAGGCGTCGGCGAAGACGACGTTGGGGTTCTTGCCGCCGAGTTCGAGGGCGACCTTCTTGACCGTGTCGGCGGCCGCGTGCATGACCTTCGTACCGCTGGCGAGTCCGCCGGTGAAGGACACCAGGTCGACATCGGGATGGGCGGCGAGGCGGGCGCCGACCGGATCACCGGCTCCGGTGACCAGGTTGGCGACTCCGGCGGGCAGGCCGGCCTCCGCCAGCAGCTCGATCAGGGCGGCGGTGGTCAGCGGGGTGATCTCGCTGGGCTTGATCACGAAGGTGTTGCCCGCCGCCAGGGCCGGGGCGATCTTCCAGCTGGCCTGGAGCAGCGGATAGTTCCACGGGGTGATCAGTGCGCACACCCCGACCGGCTCGTGGACGACGACACTGTGGATGCCGGGGGAGCCGGCGTCGACGACCCGGCCTCCGCTCTCGGTGACGACGAGACCGGCGAAGTAGCGGAAGGCGTCGATGACGCAGTCCACGTCCACGCGCCCCTCTTCGAGGGTCTTGCCCGCGTCCCGGCTCTCCAGGAGGCCGATGCGCTCGCGGTCGCGCTGGAGCAGGTCGGCGGTGCGGCGCAGCACCGCCGCACGCTCGGCGACCGGCGTGCCCGGCCACGGCCCGCTGTCGAAGGCGGCCCGGGCGGCGCTCACGGCCGCGTCGGCGTCGGCGGCGCCGCCCTCGGCGACCACGGCGAGCACGGAGGCGTCCGCCGGATCCAGGATCTCCCGTGCGGCTCCTGATGCCGCGGACCTCCACGTCCCCGCTGTGTAAATGGTCTTCTGCTCCGACACGACGCTCCGTACCTCCAGGTACCCCCGGTTTCCGTCACCCCGGGAGACCCGCGGTGACCTGGCGATTTCCGCGCATGCCCCCTGCCCCGGAAGTCATGTCCCATCCGCTGCTCGAAGTGACTGGAGTCACGTGGGCCGCACGCATGCGCAGGGCGCGGGCGTTCAGGACGACCGATTCATGCGGGTCATGCGGGTCATGCGGGTCATGCGCAGGCGCAGACTGTCGTAGATCGGCGTGCTCCCCATGCGGTCGGCGGTCAGCGTCGCGGCGAAGCAGGCGGTGAACAGCGGAACGAGCAGCGCGGTGGAACCCGTGATCTCGACGGTGAGCACGATGCCGGTGACGGGGGCGCGGACGACCGCCGAGAACAACGCGGCCATACCGGTGACCGCGAAGGCCACGGCGGCGGAGCCGCTGTCGGAGCCGCCGTCCGGGAGGAGCGGCAGCGCCAGCCCGTGTACGAGCGCCCCCCACACCGCTCCCAGCGCCAGCAGGGGAGCGAAGAGCCCGCCCGGCGCCCCGGCCGCGTAGCTGAGCGGACCGGCCGCGAACCGCACCACGAGATACCCCGCGAGTACGGTGACCACCGGCATGTCGCCGTTCAGCAGGCGCTCGCTCAGCTGCTCCCCACCGCCGCCCAGCAGCGGATCGACGCAGAGCAGCAGGCCCACGACGGCCCCGATCCCGGCAGCCCGGGCGACGGGCCCGATCCGTCTCACGTGATCGCAGAACGCCAACAACCCGACGAGGAGCCGGTTGTAGCCGGCCCCCAGGACGCCCGTGGCCGCGCCGAAGAGGAGGAAGGCGGGCAGGAGCGCGAGCGAGGGGTCGGCCATGGCCGGGACCGGGAAGACGGGCCGGCCGCCGAGCAGGAGCCGGGAGCACCCGACGGCCGTCGCGGTGCCGATCAGGGTGAGGAGCACCAGGCGCGGCCGGACCACCTTGGCCACTTCCTCGCACACGAACAGCAGGCCCCCCAGGGGTGCGGTGAAGGCCACGGCGAGACCGGCCCCGGCGAGCGAGGTGTGCAGCAGTCTGATGTCGTGTGCGCCGAGCCGCGTACGGCGCCCCGCCTCCGCCCCGATCACCGCACCCATGTGCACCGTGGGGCCCTCGCGCCCGAGCAGCAGGCCCGAGCCCATGGCGATCACGCCGCCCACGAACCTGGCCGGCACCAGCCGCCACCCCTGCGGCGTCGTCTCGGCGCGCCACACGGCTTCGACGTCGTGGATGCCGCTCCCCGAGGCCGAGGGCACCCGCCGGGCGATCGCGCACGCGACAGCGGCGCCCGCGGCCGTGACCGCCACCGGAAGCAGCCAACCCGGGCCGCCCAGCTGCTCCGACGTGCTCAGCAGGGAGCCGTACAGCTCCTCTGCCCGTACGAGGCACCAGCGGAAGCCCGCGCCGACCAGCCCGACGAGGCCGCCCGCGACCGCCCCGACGAGGTACACGGCCCACCGGCTTCGGGAAGCGCGGACAGCAGGGGCAGCAGGGGGCATGCACGGACCTCCGCCGGGCCGTGGCTCACGTCTGTTCGGAGACTGGGCCGGAACGGCCAGACTGGCCCGCCGCAGACGCGCCGTACCGGACGTCGCCGCGGCCGCGCCGAAACCTTCCCCGACTGGTCCAACGGCCGGGCTTCCCCCTGCCCCTCGATTCACAAGTTGAATCGAGGTGCGCGTGCGGACCGTGATGGCAACGTTGCCATCACATTAATAGTTCACTTCTTGACGATCATGGGCGCGCCGAGTTGACTGCGCCTACCTCGGCCGCACCGCATACGGCCTCGTCAGGGAGGTTTACCCCGTGAACTCACCACTGAGCCGCGCCGTTGTCGTGGTCGCTGCTTCGGCGCTGACCGTCTCGCTCTCCGCCTGCGGCGGCGCGGAGCAGTCCGACGGAGGTCCGGGGGGCTCGGTCAAGAGTGACGCGATCAAGGTCGGTCTCCTGCTCCCGGAGAACCAGACCGCGCGCTACGAGAAGTTCGACAAGCCGCTCATCGAGAAGGCCGTCGCCAAACTCACGCGCGGCAAGGGCCAGGTCGTCTACGCCAACGCCAAGCAGGACGCCGCGACCCAGGCTGCCCAGGTGGAGACGATGATCGCCGCCAAGGTGAACGTCCTCATCATCGACGCGGTGGACTCCAAGGCCATCGCCGGCTCGGTCAAGAAGGCCAAGGACGCCGGCATCCCGGTCGTGGCCTACGACCGCCTGGCCGAGGGCCCGATCGACGCCTACACCTCCTTCGACAACGAGGACGTCGGCAAGGTCCAGGGCAAGGCGCTGCTGGACGCGCTGGGCGACAAGGCCAAGGACGGCCAGATCGTCATGATGAACGGCTCGGTCACCGACCCGAACGCCAAGCTCTTCAAGTCCGGCGCGCACTCCGTCCTCGACGGCAAGGTGAACATCGGCAAGGAGTACGACACCGTCGACTGGAAGCCGGAGAACGCCAACACCAACATGGCTGCCGCCCTCTCGGCGCTCGGCAAGGGCAAGATCGTCGGCGTCTACTCCGCCAACGACGGCATGGCGGGCGGCATCATCACCGCCCTCAAGGCCGCCGGCCTGTCCACCCTGCCCCCGGTCACCGGCCAGGACGCCGAACTCGCCGGTGTCCAGCGCATCGTCGCGGGCGAGCAGTTCATGACCGTCTACAAGCGGTACGCCCCCGAGGCCGCGGCCGCGGCGGAGATGGCCGTCGCCCTCGCCAAGGGCGAGAAGTTCGACGGCATCATCAACCAGCTCGTCGACAGCCCGACCACCAAGCGCGTGCCCTCAGTCCTCGTCCCGGGCATCTCGCTGACCAAGGCCAACGTCAAGGCCACCGTGATCGACGACGGCGTCTACACGGTCGCCGAAATCTGCACGGACAAGCTCAAGTCCGCCTGCGCGGAACTCGGCTTGAACTAGGACGTGCCCGGCCGACCACGGCCACAGGCAGTCGGGCATGATGCCCGCGTGAGCATCGAAGCCGGTGAGCCTCGCATCGTCGCCGGCCAGGACAAGGACGGGTGCGTCGTCTTCGCGCTCTCGCCCCGCCTGTCCACCGCGTGCGGAGGACGGCGAGGTCATCGGCACGGAGATCGCCGACGCGATCGTGGGTGATCTGGCTGCTCTGGTCAGCAGCGCCCGGCGCCACGGCCGCGCGGTGGCGGTGCACCCGGGGCCGGAGGCGGGTCGGTGCAGTCACCCCGCCCCATGCCCACAGCAACGACTCGGGACGGGAGTAGTGACATGACCGGCCGGACAGGTCCCAGCTAGGGGGAGACGCTCCAGACCCCCCAGCGCTGCGAAGGCCCACCCGTGCACGTCGACAGTTGCACCCGGTCGTTCGTGTTCCTGGCCAGGCACGTGTGGGTGACCGAGTTTTTGATCAGCGCACCCTCCAAGTCCACGTCCACCGACCAGTACGCCGCCGCGTCATCGGCCAGGCACGGTTTCATCGCGATCAGCCCGTTCCGCGCCGTCAGGCACAACCCCGTCGCCTTCTGCCGCAGGGCCGTGTAGGGGATGCCGTCGTCCCAGTACCACGTCTGGTAGCCGCCCCAGTTGCAGCCGGTCACATACGGTCCGAAGTCCGCTCGATAGTCCAGACATTTATTGGTGCTCGGCATGGCCTCGAACGCCGACCTCGCCGCCGCCGCGCTCGCCGGTGGGGCGTTCAGCCCCATCATCATTCCGGCAGCTGCAACGATCACGGCCAACTTCTTCCGCATCAAGAGACTCTCCGGGACCCATAGATGGAGCGAGAGCATGACCGTAGGAGTCTGTCGCAACGTGAGGTTCGTGCGCCAGTACGCGGTCGCCGGCAACGTCCTCCCTGCGAAGGGACGTTGCCACGGGCCGGTCTCCTTGGATGCAGCGGCTGCGGCCCCCAGCCGACTTCACCACCCTGACGAACTGCACCTCGGCTACGACCGGGCCGGCCGCTCCCAGAGGTGGGTGAGGTGGGCGTGGAGGACCTCCCGTGCCGCGCGCGGGGTGAGGTGGCCGATCAGGACGTGTGCCGTGAGTCCGTCCGCAAGGGCCAGCAGGGTACGGGCCTCCAGGCGCGGGTCGAGAGTCGCGGCCGCCCCCTCGGCGTTCTCGACGGCTTCGGAGATGAGACGGGTGAACAGGCCCTGCAGGCCCGCGTAGTTCTCCTTCAGGGGCTTGGCGAGCACCTCGCTGACCGCGGCCTGCGCGACGAACGCGAGCCAGACCCTGGCCTCGGCCCGGTGCTCGTCGCGCAGCAGCGAGACCTCGGTGGCCGCATGGCCCAGGGCCGTGGCGGCCGACTGCGCGGGACTCCTGACGAGGCGCGCCCGTACGCGCTCGCCGATGCGCTCGCCGATGTGTCCGAGGGCGAACACGAGCATCTCTTCCTTCGTGCGGAAGCACCGCTGCACGGCGCCCATGGACACCTGCGCCTTGGCGGCGACATCGCGCAGGGTCACGCCCTCCAGCCCGCGTTCGTCCGCCAGTCGGCACACGGCCTCCGCGATGAGGAGGCGTCGGCCCTCGTGATCCACCTGTCTGGGCATACCCGGTGCCTCCCTGTCGCACGGTCCCACTGACGCAGCACGCTTTATGCGATGCGCTTGTATCGATTCCCAGGTTACAGTTCCGATGCAACTGCATCGGAACGAAGTGGGGACCACACATGGGACAGGGACAGGGACGCGAACGGGCCTGGAGGATGTCGGCCGCAGCGCAGGCGGACGCGGTGCGCAGCGGGGAGATCTCGGCCGTCGAGCTGATCGACAGCCACCTGGACCGCATCGCCGAGATCAACCCGCAGGTGAACGCGGTCACGCAGCTCATGGCGGAGCGCGCACGCGAGGCCGCGGCACGGACCGACCGGCGGCGGGCGGCCGGTGAAGCACTCGGGCCGCTCGCGGGCGTGCCCTTCACGGTGAAGGAGACCACCCCGGTCGAAGGCGTGCCGACCACGTTCGGCGCCGAGCGCTTCCGCGCTCTCGTGGCACAGGCGGACGCCCCGCCGGTGGCACGCCTGCGCGCCGCCGGGGCCATCCCCATCGGACACAGCAACATGCCCACCCTCGTACTGGCCGGCATGCACACGCGCAGCGAGCTGTTCGGTGACACGGTCAACCCGTGGAACAGCGCCCGCACGCCGGGCGGCACCAGCGGCGGCGACGCGGTGGCCGTCGCCACGGGAATGGCCGGGCTCGGGCTCGGCAACGACTCCGGCGGGTCGATCCGCGTCCCGGCCCAGTTCTGCGGTGTGGCAGGCCTGAAGCCGACCACCGGGCGCTTCCCGGCCGACCACCGCGTCATCGGCCCGGACGACCCCGGGCCGGCGTCCCAGATGCTGGTCACCGACGGCCCGCTGGCCCGGACCGTGGGCGACCTGAGGCTGGCCTACGAGGTGTTGGCCGGTACCGATCCCCGCGACCCCAGGGCCGTACCGGTACCCGCGTACGGCCCGCCGCTCCCCGGACCCGTGAAGGTCGCGGTGGTGGCGGACCCCGGTGGGCGCGGCGTCCACCCCAGCGTCCAGCGCGCCGTCGAGGCCGCGGCCGACGCCCTCCGTGACGCCGGATACGAAGTGTGCGAGGTGGGGGACGTACCGAGGCTGGACGAGGCCCTCGAGACGTACGACCGGATCACCGTCACCGAGTTCGCCCCGTCCTGGCCGGTGGTGCGCACACTGCTCGGCAAGGGCGGGGACCGCTACATCGCGATGGCCATGGAGCGGACCCCGCCCGTCGGCGCGGACGAGTTCATGAAGCTGATGGGCACGTGGATGAACATCCGCCGCTCGTGGGCGGAATTCCTCGACGCGTACCCGCTGCTGCTCGGCCCCTCGTTCACCGAGCCGCCGGTGGAGCCCGGGCTGGAGTCGCGTGACAGGGCGGGACGCGACCGGGTGGCCTCGGGCATGCGGCTGTGTACCGCGACCAGCTTCGTGGGCGTGCCGGCGGTGGCCGTTCCGACCGGGCTGGCCGACGGCCTCCCCTGCGGCGTGCAGGTCATCGGGCGCGCCTTCCGGGAGGACCTGTGCCTGGACGCGGCCCAGGCGGTCGAGGACCGGCTCGGAGTCCTGACGCCGGTCAACCCGCGCGGATGAGACCCGGCCGATCGGGCCGGACCCGGGTCATCGGTTCCGCCATCGTCGCCTCATGGTCGCGAGGAACCGATTGTCCTTGATGACGGCGTTCTCGGACGCGTCCAGCCGAACATCGCTTCCTTCGGCGGAGACTTCGTTGCTCTCCACGCTCCCGCCCTTGGTGGCCGTGATGTCGATGGAGCTTCGGTGCGCTTCGAGAACGTTGTCCGACACGGTGCCGCCCTCGCTCGCGACCACGGTGATCGAACGGTGCTGCGCGGGACGCGAGTCCGAGGGCGCCGGCCCTGCGGCGGCGCTGTCGATCCACACGAGGACCATCCACACGGAAACCACGGTGACCAGAGCGGCGATCAGCACCCAACTGAAGCTGCTGGTCACGATGTTGGTCAATGCGCCCGCCACCACCCCCAGCGCGACCGAAGCCACCGCACGGAGACGGATCCCGATCGACGGCATGGCGGCCTCCCACTCCTCCGAGGACTTCCAGGCTAGGCCCACAACCCCCTTGAAGGGAGCACACTGTGGAAGGCGTGGGTGGGAGGCACGGCGTAACGGGCGGGCCAGCCAAAGGGGGATCCATGGGAATGCCGGGCGACTTCACCGACCGCGAAGAGGCTCTGGCGGCCTTCGACGCACTGACCGACCCCACTTCCCCCTCGCCGCACAAGGTCCTCGTCATCCACGGGGTGACCGGACAGGGGAAGTCGACCTTCCTGCGCCACGTGGCCGCCCGCGACAGCCGGTACGCGCTCGTGGATCTCGACGCGCAGGCCGCCGCAGCGGATGACCTGCTCCGTTCGAGCTTCGGTGCCATCGCCGGCCAGGTGGCGCAATGGTCGCCGTGGTGGCTGCGCCGTTACCGGCTCCACCGGTTCCGGCGTGCCGGCAGCCGTGCCGCCGGCCGGCTGATCGGCACCGCCCCGCCCCCGCTGTCGGTCACCTGTACGGCCACGCAGAACTCCACGATCAGCGGCAACGTGACCACCCTGGCGGCCTCCGAGTACGACGTGATCCGCCACTCCCTCTATCAAGAAGCGCTGGCCGACGCGCTCGTCGAGCTCGTACGCAAAGCCGTTACGCGCCGCCGGATCCTGCTCATCGACACCACGGAGAAGCTGGACGTCCTCCAACAGAGGTTCCAGGAGGGCGACAAGGGCCCCTGGTTCACCATGGTGTTCGTCCCCCGACTCATCGATGCCGCCCCGGAGCTGCGCGTCGTCCTGGCCGGACGCGAACGCCCCGGCCTCGGCGCGCGGCTCGCATCCTCTCCGTCTCTGGAGCTCTCGGGCTGGACCGCCCGGCACAGCGCGTCCTTCCTCGCCTCCTGCGGGATCCACGACAGCGGGATGGCCTCCCTCATCCACCACTCCTGTCGCGGGGTTCCCGTGTGGGAGGCCATGGCGGCCGAAACGCTCGGCCTGGCACACCGTGAAGGCAGTCTCCTCACCACGGCCGCACTTTCCACCGTCATCGCGGACCGCCCCGCCGAGCGCTGGCTGCCGGATGTCCTGAGCCGCCTGACGGGCGGTGAGCCGGAGATCGTCCAGGCCGCGGCAGTGCTGCGCACTGTCACGGCAGAGGCCGTACGGGCACTCGTCCCCGACCTCGGCCCGGCGCACGAGTGGTTCCCCGCGCTGTCCCGTTTCTCCTTCGTCCAGGACCGCACCGCCCCCGACGGCAGCACCCGGAGCTTCGTCCACCCATGGGTCCGCGCCGCCATCCTGGCCTTCCTCCGCCGCCACGAACCCGAGCGACTGGGCAGACTGCACGGGCGGGCAGCGGAGTACTGCCGCCGCGCGGGCGACTTCCCGGGCGAGGCGTACCACCGCTTCGCCTCCGGTGATGCCTCACTCGCTCCGCAGTGGCTCGAGCGGCTGAAGTCCGTCGGCGACAAGGGTGACGTGGCGGCGTTGCGCTCCCTGTGTGAGATCGTCACGGCTCCGGAGCAGTTCCCCCACGTTGCCGAGGGTGTCCCCGCCGTCGCCGCCCGCGCGGCGCACGTGCGCGGGCGTCTGGCGATGTCGGAAGGCGTCTCTCTGGCCCAGAGCTGGTTGCAGCGCGCACGGGACCTGTACCTCACGCTCGGCGACGCATTCGGGGAAACCGGGACCCTGCTCCATCTCGGCCGCACCGCCTGGCTGCGGGGCGATCGGCAACGAGCCGAAGACCTGCTCGCGCAGTCCCTGGAGAGGTCGCGTGCCCATGCCTATCGTGAGGGTGAGGGCGCCGCTCTCCAGCTCCTCGGACACATCGCCCACCAATGCAGCGAACCCGACCGCGCCGAGGAACTGCTCAGGGAAGCCCTGCGGATCCAGCAGGACGTCGGTGCGCCGCTCGACCAGGTGGACACCCTCGTCTTCCTGAGCCAGACCGCCCTCGAAAGGAACAGACTGGACGATGCGCAGGACCTGCTGAAGGACGCGCGGGAGCTGAGCCGGGTGCACGGCAACCACCTGGCTGAAGCCAACGCGGTGGAGGGTCTCGCCGAAGTGGTCCGGAGGCGGGGAGACCTGGCGGAGTCCGAGCACCTCCTCGGACTGGCACTCGAGGGATACCGGGAGGCCGGGGACCGGCTCGGCGAGGCGAACGCCCTGCTGTCGCTGGGAGAGACGGTGGGGCTGCGCGGAGACCTGCACCGATCCGACGCTCTGGCGGGGCGGGCTCTCGACCTGTACGCGGCCGTCGGCGTGCGCATGGGCGAAGCCAATGCACTCCTGCAGCGGGGCGAGATCGCGCGGCAGCTGGGGAGGGCGGAGCACTCCGAAAGCCTCCTGCTCCGAGCGATGGAGATCTTCGAGGAGCGGGGTGAACGGCAAGGCATGGCCAACACCCTGTTCCGTCTCGGTACGACCGTTCAGATGCTCGGCGAAGCGGAGCGCGCCAAGGACTATCTCGACCGTGCCCTGGTGCAGTACCGGGACCTCGACGACCGGCTCGGCCAAGCCAACACCCTGCATTTCCTCGCCGATGACGCCCTCATGCGCGGCCGTCTGGACGAGGCCCGGACGCTGGCCCGGGACACACGCGCAATCCACCGGGCCATCGGTGTCCCCCTGGGCGAGGCCAACGCCCTGGTCCTGCTCGGCGACATCGCCCAGCGGCGCGGTGATCTCCAGGAAGCCGAAGCCCTCCTCGTACGCGCACTGGCCGTGTACCGACAAATGGACCGCCCGCCGGGGGAGGGGACCGCCCTCGCCAAAATGGCCGTCACCGCCGAGGCGCTCGGGGACGAGGAGCGGGCGGACCGTTTGCTCGGGGACGCCCTGAAGATCTTCACGAGCGTGGGGCAACCGACGTACGGGGTGCTGGCCCTGGCCGAGGTCGGTCAGGTCGCCGCCGAACACGGTGACCTCGCGCGGGCCGAGGACCTCTACCGGCAGGCGCGGGCGGCATGCCGAGCGCACGGGGAATCCGAAGGCGAAGCCGAGATGCTCGAATCCCTCGGGGAGATCGCAGGCCGCCGGGGCGATCCGCAGGAAGCGCGGCAGAGGTTCACGGACGCCCTCAAGATCCACCGGGACACCGGCAACTCCACGGGCACGGCACGGACCCTCGCCCAGCTCGGCGAGCTGCTCCTGGGGCAAGGCGATCTGAAGCGGTCCAAAAGGCACCTCAAGGAGGCCCTGTCCCTGTACGAGGCCGCGGGCGACCGGTTCCGGCAGGCTGCCGTTCTCGTGCCCCTCGGCGAGAACGCCCGCCGCCGACGGGACCTGAAGCGCTCCGAGGAACTGCTGGGGCGAGCACGGGAACTCGCCCACGCCACCGGACACCAGCCCGCCGAAGCGGCCGCCGCCCGACTGCTGGGGCACATCGCCCAACAGTGCGGCGACCTGGAACGCTCCGCGGCGTTGCTCGGCCGGGCCCTGGAGATCCACCGGCGGACGAACGACCGCCATGGTGAGGCCGTCTGCCTCGACCTGCTCGGGGACACCGCACTGCTGGGCGGCGACCTGGATGAGGCGGCCACGCTGCTCACCCGGGCCCTGGACGCCTACCGGGCGCTCTCGGATCCGCAGGGCGAGAGCGGCGCGCTCAGGTCCCTCAGCCAGGTCGCCCAGCTCCGCGGCGAGACGCGGCGAGCCGCCGAGCTGGCCGCGGAGGCCGCGCGGGCCGGCCGCGCGACCGATCCTGATCGGCGTCGGGGCGCCTGAGCTCCGATCGGCTCCGTTTGCGGAAAACTCTCCCGAGGGGCCCACTCCCTCGACACCCGGAGAGCGTCCATGACCGTCACCGCCCCAGCCCATGCCGCCTCACCTCTGCTCGACCTGCTCCGGCCGGCCCGGCCGACGCACGTCGTCGACGTCGGGGCCAACCCGATCGACGGAGACCCGCCGTACCGCGACATGCTGGCGGCCGGCCTGTGCCGGGTGACCGGGTTCGAGCCGCAGCCCGACGCCCTGGCCGAGCTGGAACGCCGCAAGGGCCCGCACGAGACCTACCTGCCCGACGCCCTCGGCGACGGCGGCGCCCACACCCTCTACGTCGCCGCCAGTTCCGGAATGACGAGCATCTTCCGCCCGGACACGAGCAGGCTCGGGCTGTTCAACGGCTTCGGCGAGTGGGGCCGTGTCCGGGAGGAGGTGCCGGTCTCGACTCAGCGGCTGGACGACGTCGACGCGGTCGACGCCTTCGACCTGCTGAAGATCGACATCCAGGGCGCCGAGCTCATGGTCTTCCAGGGCGGCCGGAACAAGCTGGCCGGGGCGGTGGCCGTACACACCGAGGTCTCCTTCGTCCCCCTGTACGAGGACCAGCCCGTGTTCGGCGACGTGGACCGGGAGCTGCGCGGCCAGGGCTTCATCCCGCACGCCTTCGCCGCGGTCAAACGCTGGCCGATCGCCCCCGTGATCTTCGGGGGCGACTTCCGGCAGGCCCGCCACCAGCTCCTCGAGGCCGACGTCGTCTACGTACGCGACTTCGGACACCCCGAGTCCATGACCGACGAGCAGCTCAAGCAGCTGGCCCTGGTCGCCCACCACGTCTACGGCTCGACGGACCTGGCCTACCACTGCCTCAGGCAGCTGGTCCTGCGCGAGCTCATCGGTCCCGACGCGCCGAACCGCTTCCTCTCCCTGCTCTGAACACCGGCGGTTTGTATCGGGCGGGTATCGGCGAGCGCTTGGTTGCCCATCGAACCGGTACGCACGCCCGGGGACGGGGAGGGTCGCGGGGAGCTCTGGCATATCGTTCGTTCCGGGCGTTCCGCCCCACCCCGCTCCGCACCCGAGCGGCACGACCGTCCGAACAGGAGCCTTCTGCCCGTGTCCCCGTCCGCCCCGGTTCCGGCCTCCTCGGGACCCGTGCGCGTGCTGCTGGTCGAGGACGACGACCTGATGCGCAGGTCGTTCACCGTCGCCCTCGAGCGCTACGGCTACGGGATGAAGAGCGCCGCCGACGGGCTGGAAGCCCTGGAGCTCTTCCGCGACGAGGACTTCGACCTGGTGATCCTGGACGTGATGCTGCCCGGCCTGGACGGGATCGGCCTGTGCCGCAGGATCCGGGAGACCAGCCTGGTGCCCGTGCTGATGATGTCGGCCCGCGGTGACGGGCTCGATGTCGTCGCCGGTCTGGAGGCCGGGGCGGACGACTACGTGGTGAAACCCGTGGACACCTACGTGCTCGTGGCCCGGATCCGCTCGCTGCTGCGGCGGGCGGCCTACGCGCCCGCCCCCGGGCCCGGGCATTCCGCGGGCGAGGGGCCGGCACGGTCCGAGGGCGAGGTGCTGGTCTTCGGGGACCTGACCGTCGACACCGGCGGTCTGGAGGTGTTCGTCTCCGGGAGCCCCGTGGCGCTGACCCCGACCGAACTGAAGCTGCTGCTGGAGTTCGCCGCCCACCCGGGCATCGTCCTGGAACGGCACACCCTCCTGCGCGAGGTCTGGGACTACGGCTGGGACGGGGACAGCCGGGTCGTGGACCTGTGCGTGCAGCGGCTGCGCAGCAAGCTGGGCCGGGACCGGATCGAGACCGTCCGCGGCTTCGGCTACAAACTCAGGCGCTGACCGGATGCCCCCGTACCGGCGGCTGCGGCCGACCCGCGTGCCCCTGCGCTGGAAGATCGCCGCGCTGGCCGCGGCCATGGCATGTCTCGTCGCGGCCGTGGTGGGCGTGCTGGTGCACGTATGGACCGCGAAGGACATCCGCGGCCGCGCCGAAGCGGAGGCCTTCAACACCGTGTACTCGGCCATGAACACCTACCGGCGCACCGGAACCCTCGCTGAGGGCGCCCACCTCGATCCGTCCGGGCTGCCCCGCACCCTGCGCCATCCGGCCGACGGCGAGCGGCACACGGCCTACGACGGGAGCGTGGACGGCAACCTCGGCCCGAGCATGTGGGCCGCCCAGCGCGTCGGCGGCCCGGACAGCCCGGTGCTCGCCGTGCGGGTCAACATGGGCCCGAAGCTCCACGACCTCTACCGACTCGACGTGACCATGGCCGCGGCCTCGCTGGTCGCGCTCGCGGCGGCCACACCCCTGGCGGTCTACGGGGCCGGGCTGCTCGGCCGCCGGCTGCGGCGGGTCTCCGAGACCGCGGGCCGGATCTCCGCCGGCGACCTGGATGCCCGGACCGGGCCCACCAAGGGCCGCGACGAGGTGGCGGACATCGCCGCCACCGTCGACCTCATGGCCGACAGCCTCAGCCGGCGGCTGCGCACCGAGCGCCGGTTCACCGCGGACGTCGCCCACGAGCTGCGCACACCCGTCGGCGGTCTGCTGGCCGCCGCCGACCTGCTGCCGCCGGGTGAGACGGAGGATCTGCTCCGGGCCCGCGTGCGCGACCTGCGCGGCCTGGTCGAGGACCTGCTGGAGATCTCCCGGCTGGACGCCGGCGCCGAACGGCCGGTGCGCGCCCGCGTCCCGCTCGGCGCGGTCGTCACCGAAGCCGTGGGGCGCACCGGCCTCGACACACAGGTCACCGTCACCGGCCCGCAGGGCGCAGGGCCCGCGGACGGCGCGGCGACGGAGCAGACCGTGGAAACCGACCCGCGCCGCCTCGAACGGATCGTCGGCAACCTCGTCGTCAACGCCCACCGGCACGGCGCCGGCCCGGTGCAGGTCACCGTCGAGGGCCGTACGGTCGTCGTGCGCGACCACGGCCCCGGCTTCCCCGCGGACCTGCTGCTCGACGGCCCCCGCCGCTTCCACACGGGCGCCGAGGAGCGCGGCTCGGGCCACGGCCTGGGCCTGACGATCGCCCAGGGGCAGGCCCGGGTGCTCGGTGCCGAGCTGCGCCTGGACAATGCCGCGGACGGCGGCGCGGTCGCCACGCTGCGGCTGCCGGCCTGACCGGCGGAGGCCTGACCGGCGGAGGCCTGACCGGCGGACGCTGACCGGCGGACCGCGCTCCTGGCGCCGCTACTCGACTGCGCCGCTACACAACTGCTACGAAGCGGCGCGGACGCCGATACACGGCGGACCCGGGCCCCGATACGTTCCCCGGACACCCTTCGGAGTGCACCCGCCGGCACCCGAAGAGGAGTCCCCCCGTGACCGTCGACCCCCTTGTGACCGTCGACCCCCTGTCCCCGCACGCCCTGCACGCGACGGCCGGGATCGCGGCCGCCACCGCCGACCTGTCGAAGACCTACGGCAGCGGCGACACCCGCGTCGTCGCCCTGGACCGTGTCAGCGTCGCCTTCCGGGAGGGCGAGTTCACCGCGATCATGGGCCCCTCCGGCTGCGGCAAGTCCACCCTGATGCACTGCGCCGCCGGCCTCGACTCGATCAGCTCCGGCTCCGTACGCATCGGCACCACCGAACTGAGCACGCTGGACGACCGGCAGCTCACGCAACTGCGCCGCGACCGCATCGGCTTCATCTTCCAGGCGTTCAACCTGCTGCCGACGCTGACCGCACGGGAGAACATCACCCTGCCGCTGACCATCGCCGGACGCCGGCCCGACCCGAAGTGGCTGGACCGGGTGGTCTCCATGGTCGGCCTCTCCCAGCGCCTCGACCACCGGCCCGGACAGCTGTCCGGCGGACAGCAGCAGCGCGTCGCGGTGGCCCGCGCCCTGGTCTCGCGGCCCGCGATCGTCTTCGGCGACGAGCCCACCGGCAACCTCGACTCCCGCGCCGGGGCCGAGGTCCTCGGCTTCCTGCGCGACTCGGTACGGGAGCTGGGCCAGACCGTGGTCATGGTCACCCACGACCCCGTCGCCGCCGCCTACGCGGACCGCGTCGTCTTCCTCTCCGACGGCCGCCTGGTCGACGAGATGGCACGGCCCACCGCGGACCGGGTCCTGGACCGGATGAAGGCGTTCGACGCCCGTTCCCGCACCAGCTGACCCGCCGTCACTCCAGCGCCGGACCTCACCCCGGCGCCGGGTCTCACCCCGCCACCCCGTCACCCAGCCACCCGGCTCGCACCCGCCGAGCCCGCCTCCTCCGAGGATCCGCACCCCCATGTTCCGTACCGCCCTGCGCAACGTGCTCGCGCACAAGGCCCGGCTGCTCATGACCGCCTTCGCGGTCATGCTCGGCGTCACCTTCATCTCCGGCAGCCTCGTCTACGGCGACAGCCTGCACCGTGCCGCCACCGCCCGGGTGACCGCCGGCTTCGAGCGCATCGCCGTCAGCGTCTTCCCCGAGGACGCGCGGCGCAGCAGCTCCGGACCGGCAGGCGTCGACGCCGGCACCGTGACCACCCTCGCCCGGATCCCCGGCGTGGCCGCCGCCACGGGCCGGGTCGACGGGTTCGCCGCCGTCGCCGACCGCGACGGCCGGCTGATCGGGCACGGCCCGTCCCACCGGGGCGGCAACTTCGCCCCCGGCGCCGACGGCAAGGACCCCGCCTACCGCTTCACCCGGGGCTCCGGCCCGACCGGCCAGGACACGATCGCCCTCGACGAGACCACCGCCGCGAAGGGCGGATACCGCATCGGCGACACCGTGCGCGTCGGCACGAACGAGGGCGCCTCCTCCTACACCCTGAGCGGGATCTTCCGTACCGACGGAACCACGCGGTCCTCCGGAGGCAGCCTGACGCTGTTCGGCAACGACACCGCCCAGCGCCTTTTCCTGCAGCCCGGCCGCTACCAGACCATCGAACTCACCGCCGCCCCCGGCACCGACGTGCAGCAGCTCCTCGGTCGCGTCCGGTCGGCCCTGCCCCAGGACACCGGCGCAGCCACCGGGGCCCAGCTCGCGCGGATCCAGGCGAACCTCGCGACCAGCGACAGCGACACCATGAGCCAGATCCTGCTGGGCTTCGCCGCGGTCGCGCTGTTCGTCGCCACCTTCCTCATCTCCAACACCTTCACCATGCTCGTCACCCGGCGCACCAGGGAACTGGCCCTGATGCGGGCCGTCGGCGCCTCGCGCCGGCAGGTACGCCGCATCCTGCTGACCGAAACCCTCCTCGTCGGCGCGGTCGCCTCCGCCGCCGGACTCGCCGCCGGCACCGGGGCCGCCGCCCTGCTGCAGAGGCTCTTCGCCCCCGCCGACACCCCGGCCGCCCCGCTGGTCCTCACCCCGACCACCGTGATCACGGCCCTGCTCGTCGGCACCGCCCTGCCCATGGCCGCCGCGTGGCTTCCGATCCGCCGGGCCATGGCCATCCCGCCCGTCGCCGCGCTCAGCGCCGCCGAACCCGCGCCGCCCGCGCGCGCCGGCAGCCTGCGCACCGGCCTCGCCGCCGCCCTCGTCCTCACCGGCGCCGCCGCCACGGTGTACGGGGCCCTCACCACGGGACGCGACGCCCGGACCGTCATCGGCCTCGGCGCGGCCCTCACCCTGACCGGGGCGATCTGCTTCATCCCGCTGCTGTCCCGGCCGTTCGTGGCCCTGCTCCAGCCGCTGCTCACCCGCCTCCACCCCGTGTACGGAACCCTCGCGGCCCGCAACACGGTGCGCGACCCGCGCCGCACCGGCGCCACCGCCGCCGCGCTCGCCATCGCCCTCACCCTCGCCTCGGGACTGTCCGTGCTCGGGGCCTCCGCCGCCCAGTACCTCGACCGCGCCACCACCCACGACTTCAGCGCCGACTACCTGGTGAAGCCCGCGGAGGGCGGCATGCGGATGACCCCCGCCACCGCGGCGCCCCTCCAGAAGCTGCCCGGGACCGTGTTCAGCCCGCTCAACCAGTCCACCGAATACCGCCTCGCCGGCGCCCCCTCGGTCCTGACCGGTGTCGACCCCGCCACCATCGGGCGGCTGCTGCGCTACGACGTGCTCGAAGGCTCGCTCGACTGCCTGGCCAAGGGCCAGATCGCCGTGGCCGACTACAAGGCCGCGGCAGCCGGCTGGCACGTCGGCCAGACCCTCCCGCTCCAGCGCCAGGACGAGCACCGCGGCAGCGTCACCATCGGCGCCGTCTACCGGGCCGACGAGCAGAGCAACCTGCTGCCCAGCATCACCGCACCCGACTCCCTCGTCGCCCGCCACGACTCCAGTCCGCACACCGACGGGATCCTGATCGCCACGGACGGCGGACCCGGGCGGGCCGCGCTCGGCAGCATCACCCACGCCCTCGGTGACAACCCCGCCCTGGCCGTCCTCGACGAGGCGGGCATCCGGGCCCAGGACAGCGGGTCCATCGGCGACCAGCTCAACGTCTTCTACGCCCTGCTGAGCATGGCCCTGGCGATCGCCGCGCTCGGTATCGCCAACACCCTCGCGATGTCCGTCCTCGAACGCCGCAAGGAGATCGGCACCCTGCGCGCCCTCGGTGTGGACCGTGCCGGGGTGACCCGGATGATCCGCCTGGAGGCCCTGCTCCTCGGCGGACTCGGCGCGGCCCTCGGCACCGCCCTGGGCGTGTTCCTGGGCTGGGCGCTCGGCCGTACCCTCCAGGAGAGCGTCGCCGGCTACGCGCTGGTCCTCCCCTGGGGGCGCCTCGCCCTCGGCGTGCTCATCGCCCTGGCGGGCGCGCTGCTCGCCTCGCTCTGGCCGGCCCGCAGGGCCGCCCGCGTGGACATTCCCGCCGCGACGGCGGCGCAGTGACGGCGGCCGCGCTACTCGCCGCCGGACGGGCGGGGGGCCGCGACCGCGGCGGTCTTGCGGAGCACGCCTATCTTGTCGATGCGGTGCTCCGGATTGCCCTGGGCGTCGCTCCAGTAGTTCCCCTCGGCGTGGTCCTCCGGGGTGGCGCAGGTGGAGAGGGTGATCATCGCCTGGGTGGGGGGCGTGCCGGGCTCGCCGGGCACCGCGGCGCGCTGTTCGCCCAGTGAGCGCTCGGACCGGAAGGACGTCTTGCGGGTCGCCACGATCTCGTACGTGTGGACCACGTCACCCACCGTCACGAGGACCGGGTCGCCGTTCTTCAGAGCGGGCAGGTCGCGCAGTGGTCCGCCCGCGGACAGCCGGTGCGCGGTGACCAGGAAGTTCCCGACCTGTCCCGGTCCGACTCCGCCCCGCTCGCCGTAGGGGCTGGCGGCCACGCCGAGGTCCTGGATGCGGGTACCGGGCACGTCGTCGGTGGTGCCCTCGTACGGGACCACGCGCAGCCCGCTGACCCCGGCCGCGGGTATGGACAGCGTGGACTCCCGGTGGGGCACGGCGGCCGCCGGGGACGCTACCGGCGCCGCCGCGGGCGTGGCCGTGGCCGTGGCGGTGGGGGAGGCCGGGACCTGGGGGGCAGGGGCCGAAACGGGGGCCACTGCCGTCCGCGCGGAGCTCGCCGGTCCGGCGGCGGCCTCGGGCGCGCAGGCTGCCAGCAGGGCGGTCACGGCGGCGGCGAGCGCGGCGGACATCGCGCGGGGCGGGTACGGCAGGGGCATGGGCGCGTTCCGTAGGTCGATCGGAGGCTCGAGGGGTGCGGACAGGGTGACATACGGAGCAAGCCGTCCATAAGCCCCCCGGCCTATGGCATCGAGCACCCTGCCGGGGTCGGCGGCGCCGACCGTCGCGGACGCGGACTGCACCCGGGTCCGAGCCCGAGCACGCGGGACCTTTCGGACGGGGAATCGGCGAATCGGGTACGGAGTCCTGCCGTGGTGGCCAAGATGAGGGCATGGACCATGGGGAAGCGAGGCCGGCCGGGTCGCGGCCGATCGTGGTGCGCGTGCCGCTGGAACCGGTGGAAGCCGCGATGGAGGCCGACGCGGCGGACGCCGTCACGCTCGCGGGCGACGTCGTCGTGCGCGGCCCCCTCTTCGGGGTGGCGGCGCAGCGGGCCGGGGACGGGCCGCGGTGGCAGGTGGTGGTCCCGGTGACGGCCGGCTGCCCCCAGCAGGCGCGCGACTCGCTGAACTCGCGGTTGTGGTTCCGCGCGAAGGACGAGGCCCGGGACAGGGCGGAGCGGCGCGCACTGCTGGCGGCGGTGGCCCGGCTGGAGACCGAGCGGGTCGACGAACTCGAAGCGGCCGGAACCCGGTACCGGGTCGTGCGCGCCGAGGAGTACGCCGCCTCCGGCCCGGGCGGCATCGAACCGCCGCGCCCGACCGATCCGGAACCCCCCGTACCCGACTGGGACCGTGCCGCCAAGGGACCGGAGGTGGACCACGCGCTGGTCCTGGACCCGGACGCGCCCGTCACCCCCACCCAGGCCATCGAGCAGCTGGCGCTGCGCGACCTGTGCTACACGGGTGGACGCTTCCCCGAAGACGTCCGGGCCGACTCCAGGCAGGCGCTGGACACGCACCCGGACACCCTGCTCCTGCCCGCCACGTTCACCGTGGCGGAGCAGAACGCGGACGGCTGGAGGCCGGTCAGCGGGCCGCACGAATCGGCGCACGCCGCCCGCAGGTCGCTGGACTTCGCCCTGACGTGGATGTGGCCGCGGATGCGCGGGGACATCCCCGACGACGCCGGCCCGCAGAGCGACGCCCGTACCTGGGCGGCGGGCGGCGCGGCGGCGGCCGACGCACGGGCCGCGCAGCTGGCCGCGTACGCCGAGGCCGCCGACAGGCTCAGGGCTGGACGCGTCAACCGGCTCGTCTTCCAGGGCACCGTCTACCAGATCGTCCGGACCCGCCGCCTGCTGCGCTGGGGCCCCGACGGTCCCGAGGGACCGCGCCCTTCCGACGTCAACAGCCAGGCCCCGGCCCGGATCCACCTCACGCTCGACGAGGACGGCCGCGTCGTTCCCGAAGACTGAGGCGGGGCGGTCAGACGGCCCCGGGCCCGGTCCGGTGGTGCGCTGCGGCTCCCCGCACGCACAGGACGCTGACCAGCAGCGCCCACGCGCCGAACTTCTGCAGGGACACCGGCTCCCAGCCGTCCAGCTGGTACGGGTACCGCCAGGCACCGGCGTAGGTGGCGATGTTCTCCGCCAGCCAGAGGAAGAAGCCGATCAGGACGAAGGTCAGCGGCATCGGCATCCAGTAGGTGTGCTCGCCCACGGTGTAGTGCACCCGGGCGGAGGCGGAGGCGGTGACCGCGACCAGCAGGGCGGCGAGCGGCCAGCGCAGGTCGGGGAGCCAGTGGTGGCTGATGTTCGCCGGCTGCCATCTGCTGGGCTTGGTCTTCGAGTACGTGAAAGCGGGCCACGGGCAGGCCGGGGAGCAGCCCGGACAGCCCCACCCCGGCGAGCAGGGTCACGGCGAACGTGCAGCCGGCGGCCTGGAGCAGGCCGAAGCGGACCAGTTGGCGCAGGGCGTGGGCAACCCCGTGAACGAGCGCGGCTGTGGGCAGGTGCATGCCGTTCAGGACGCCCGCGGGGGGTGCGTGTTTCGGGCTGCGGGCGGGGCGCATGCCGAGGGGGCGACCGGGGCCTGGCCGGGGGCCGTACGTGCGTACGTCATGGGTGCGTCACGGAACCGCCACAGCGTGGTGCTCCGGGGAACTCGGGCGGGGCGCGGAGCCGTGTCCCCCGGCGAGTGCCGGTGCGGGACCGGTAGCGAACCTCGGGGAGCGCTCATGCAGTACACAGCAGGCGTCAGTCGGACCGCGGCGGCGCTGGTGACGGCGGTGGCGGTCACCGCCGTGATGGCGGGCTGCACACCCGTCGGCGACGACGGCGCGATCGCCGGGCCGTCGACGCCGCCCGCGGCCTCGGAGGCCCCCAAGCCGACGCCTACGGGCGGCGGTACGGGCGGCAGCACGGGCGGCGGTACGGGCGGCGGTACGAAGGCCTGCGCGATCGACCAGGTCAAGGTCTCCGAAGCCCACCAGGCCGACGTCCGACCGCCGGGTACGGGGACGGGTGCGGCCATCGTCTCGGTCACCAACACCTCGGCGAAGCCCTGCACCCTCCACGGGTTCCCGACGGTCGCCGGAGCCGGCAACGGCTCGCCGGACAAGAACGTCCCGCTCGCCGTGACCCACAGCGGTCCGGCCTCCACGGTGTCCCTGGCCCCGGGCGCCCGGGCCTGGACCAAGCTCACCTTCGTCAACGTACAAGGCGAGGCCGACGGCTACTGCGTATCCGGTGCCACGCCGTCAAGCTTCCCCACGCTCGTCCTCGGCGTGCCCGGCGCGGGCAAGCACCAGATCGCCATGGACGACGGCGTCTTCGCCGAATGCGACGACAAGGCGACCGTCACCGCCTTCTCGCCGACCAAGCCCTCCTGACGGTGCGTCGCGGGCCGGGCCGGGCCGGGCCGGCGCCGTACGCGGTTCCGGCCCGCGCTACTGCCCGACCCGTCCGTCAATGCACTCGCGCAACAGGTCGGCGTGCCCGCAGTGACGGGCGTACTCCTCGATCCTGTGCACCATCAGCTCCCGAACCGCGATCTTGTCCTTCCCCAGACGCTCGCTCAGATCCGGGTGCTCGGCCAGCGCGGCATCCATCGCGGCCTGCTCGCGCTCCAGGTCGGCGTAGGCGGCGTCGACCACGGCCTGGTCGGCCACGGCTTCGTCGAAGTCCGCGTCACGCCGGCCGTACAGCTTCGGCAGCGGTTCCCCGTCGGTGATCCAGTTGCGCCAGTCCCGTTCGTCCTCGGCGACGTGCCGGAGCAGGCCGAGCAGCGACATCGTCGACGGCGGAACCGACCGGCGGGCCAGTTGCTCCGGATCCAGGCCCTCGCACTTCATCCGCAGGGTGATGCGGTAGTTCGCCAGGAAGTCCTGCAGCGTCGCGAGCTCGCCCTCCGGACTGTCCTCGTTGTTGCGGGGGTCGTCGTCCGGGTCGGCCCACATGTCGGGGTAGACGGTGGCCTGGGTCCATCGCGCGGGTACGTCACCCGGCTGCGCGCCGTCGCTGTAAGGGGTCGTCTCAGTCACCCGCACAGCTTTTCAGCCTCCGGCCGTACGGGGTATCGATTTTGGTGGTCCGGCTGCGGGGGCGGCGCCGGGCCGGCTCAGGCGATGCCGACGGTGTGCGCGGCGCGGTAGCCGTCGCCCTCGGGTGAGAGGGCCAGCGTCATGGCGGCGCCCGTGGACCGGTAGCGGCTGTCCCGCTGGTTGGGGTGCTCGGGTGCGGGGCGGCGGGCGTAGGGCTGGCGCGCGTAGACCTTCAGCAGCAGGTCCTCGGGGAAGAAGAACTGAGAGGTCGTCTCGGTGCGGGCGTCGGGGCGCACCTTGAAGTGGATGTGCGGTGCCAGGCCCGCGTACCAGCCGGGCACGATCGTCCGGAACACGCACCGGCCCGCTTTGTCGGTGACCTGCGTGCCGCGAAGAAAGGTCTCCCCGCCGGTGGAGTAGGCCCCCGCGGCGTCCGCATGCCATACGTCGACGGTGGCGGCCGCGAGGGGCCGGCAGCCGTCCGACACCCGGACCACCGTCAGGTCCAGCCGGAGCGGGACTCCGCGCCGGTCCTCGGTGATGTCCGACCGGACCCGGTCCAGGTCAAGGTAGTACGGGCCCGCGCCCGCCTCCGGGGTCAGGACACAGGCCGGGGCGGTGCCGGACCCCGAGGGCCGGGACGGCGGAGCCGACGGCTGCCCGGCCGCACCCCGGATGCCGGCCGGGCCGGAACAGGCCGCGGTCAGCGCGGCGGCGCCGGCCGAGCCGGCGGCCAGCAGCACGGCACGACGGCTGGTCCGGGAGGTGTCGTTCTCGGCCATGCGAACCCCTCACAGGTGCCCTGGGTCCCATCACTGCGCCCCACCGTGCCGGACGCCGGCGTTCCGGACCGGCACCGACACACCGGCATCCGTGGTCGCCCGGCCGCGCCGGCGGCAGTGACCTGGTGTCCCGGTGATCGTTCACCGGGCCAGAGGCAGCAGCCGCTGCCGCTCCCCCTCGGAAAGCGGATCAGAGTGAGCACCATCACGGCGAAGCGGCACATCTTCACGATGCTCGACGTGGACGGGGACGGGACCATCTCCCGCAAGGAGTACCTGGCCCGCGTCGAACGCGCGGCGGCGGCTCTGGGCCGCGCCGATGACGACCCGCTCCTCTCGTCGGCGCGTACCGCGCACGAGAGGGTGTTCGAGGCGATGGACGCGAACGGGGACGGGCAGGTGACCTTCGCGGAGTACGAGGCGTGGGCGGGGGAGCGCTCCTTCGACGAGGTGTGCCGGCCGGCGCTGGGCTCGCTGTTCGACCTGGCCGATGCCGACGGCGACGGACGCCTCGACCGGGCGGAGTTCACCCGGCTGCGCCACGCGCTGGGCAACCCCGCCGACAACGCCCGCGAGGCGTTCGACGCGCTGGACGAGGACGGTGACGGGCATGTGGACCGGGACGCGTACCTGGCGCAGATCCGCTCCTTCGTCACCGACGGATCTTCTCCCATGGCGCAGGCCCTGCACGCCGGTGCGCGCGCCTGACCCGCTGCGGACCGGCGCTGACCCGCGGCCCCGGTGCGCGGTCCCTGCGAGGGACCGGCGCGCCGGGGCCGCGCTCTTCGTCCCGCTGGAAGGCGCTCCGCGCCCTGCGCGGCAGGCGGGCCCGAATGGGCGACCCGGCCCCGGGTAGGCGAACAGCATGTCCGGTCATGTCATAGACAGCACCCTGTCCCTGCTGGCCAACGGCTACGCATGGGCCCCGGACCTGCGTCGGGCCCATGACGGCGCGCCGGTGGTCCACACCCGCCTGATGGGGCGGCCCACGGCACTGCTGCACGGGCCCGAGGCCGTCGCCTTCTTCTACGACGAGGACCACGTACAGCGGCACGGCGCCGTACCCGCGCCCGTACTCGACACCCTGTTCGGCAGGGGAGCGGTGCACACCCTGGACGGAGCACAGCACCGGGGGCGCAAGCAGCTGCTGGCCTCGCTCCTCATGTCACCGCAGGGCATCGGCGGCCTCACCGCCCGCGTCGAGAGCGGCTGGCGGGAGGCCGTGGCCGGCTGGGAGGGCCGCGAGGTGGTGCTCTTCGACGAAGTGGCCAGCCTGCTCGCGGGCGCGATATGCGACTGGGCGGGCATGCCCGCCCTGAACGGCGCGGCCCGTGAGGTCGCCGAGGACTGCGTGGCCATGGTCGACGGCTTCGCCACCGCCGGACCCCGGCACCTGCGGGCCCGCCGCGCCCGCCACCGCCAGGAGCAGGCGCTCATGGCCGCCGTCACCCGCGTCCGCGCACGCGACCCGCACCTGATCGGCGGGACGGTGCTGGAGACGGTCGCCCTGCACCGCGAGCCGGACGGCACCCTCCTCGATCCCCACACCGCGGCCGTCGAGCTCCTCAACATCATCCGCCCCACCGTCGCCATCGCCTGGTTCGTCACCTTCGCCGCCCACGCGCTCCACCGCCATCCCGGCGAGCGCGACAAGCTGCGCACCGACGATCCCGCCCAGGCCCGCGCGTTCGCCCACGAAGTGCGCCGCTTCTACCCCTTCGTACCGTTCATCGGAGGCCTCGCCGCCCGGGACCTCACGTACGCCGGCGAGCACCTCCCGGCCGGCACCCTCCTCCTCCTGGACGTGTACGGGCAGCACCACGACCCCGCGCTGTGGGCGGGGCCGTACCACTTCGCCCCGGCGCGCTTCCTGGGCCACGAACCCGGCCCCGGCGAACTGATCCCCCAGGGCGGCGGCGATCCGCGGACCGGCCACCGGTGCCCGGGCGAGGACATCACCCTCGCCCTGCTCGCCACTGTTGCGTCGGCCCTCGCCCACAGGGACTTCGCCGTACCGCAGCAAGACCTGTCCATCCCGCTGAGCCGGATCCCCACCCGGCCACGCAGCGGGTTCGTCATCGCACTCGAACCCGTGCCGCTCAGCCACCATGCCCCGCCGTTCCCGTCCCGACTCGAGTGAAGGAAGTGAGCGTTGTGCGCATCGCGTTCCTGACCGCGCCCGAAGGCGTGGAGGAGATCGAACTCACCGAACCCTGGAAGGCGGTCGAGGCGAACGGCTGGAACCCGCAGCTGGTCTCGACGGCGCCCGGCCGGGTGCAGGCGTTCCGGCACTTCGACAAGGCGGGAACGTATCCCGTCGACCACGTACTCGCCGGGGACACCTCGGACGCCTTCGACGCGCTGCTCCTGCCCGGCGGAGTCGCCAACCCCGACGCCCTGCGCATGAACGCGCGGGCCGTCGGTTTCGTCCGCAGCTTCTTCGAGGCCGGCAAGCCGGTCGCGGCGATCTGCCACGCACCGTGGACCCTGGTGGAGGCGGACGTCGTACGGGGCCGGACGCTGACCTCGTGGCCGAGTCTGGCGACCGACATCCGCAACGCGGGCGGCACCTGGGTGAACGAGGAAGTGCAGGTCTGCCACGCGGCGCCCGCGACACTCGTCACCAGCCGCAAACCGGCCGACCTGGACGCCTTCTGTACCGTCTTCGGGCGGGAGTTCGCCGGCAGTCAGCCTTCTTCGGCCGCACGCCGCTGATGCGGGCGGATCTGCTCCTCGCGCCCCACACCGGTCCGCTGCCGCTTGGCGGTATGTCCACCCCCGTTGCCGGCGCCCGGAGCGGTGTCCCCGGGGCGGTCCGTGGGGGCCTGGGCCTCGCGGGCCTCGTCCGCCTCCGCCGGCGTCGTCGGCGTCGTCGGCGGAGAGGTGGCCGGGTTGTTGCGACGCCTCGGCTCTCGCTTGCTCATGTCACGCTCCGAGTGGGGGAGGCCGCCTCCGGACACCGGTCCGGAGGCGGCCTTCAGGTGATCGGTCCTTCGCAGCGTCTAACCCCTTCCCGATGCCCCAAACGCTCCGGCGCCCCGGTGCAGCGGGCGCTTAGTGATCGCCGTGGCGGGTATGCGCCCGGCAGGAACCGCTTCCAGCAGCGGGAGGAGCCATGACCCGACGAGTCCACGAGGTGATGACGGAAAAGCCGGTGACCGTCGAGAAACTGACCTCGCTGGCCGAAGCCGCACGGGTGATGCGGGATGCCGACATCGGGGACGTGCTGGTCGTCGACGAGGGTCGGCTTCGCGGCATCGTGACCGACCGGGACCTCGTCATCCGCGCCATGGCCGAGAACCGGGACCCTGCCGAGACCACGGTGCAGGCGATCTGCAGCACCGAACCGGTCACCGTGCAGCCCGACGACGGCGTCGACCAGGCCATGGACCTCATGCGCCGGCACGCACTGCGGCGCCTTCCCGTCCAAACCGAGGACGGGGAACTCGTCGGCGTCGTCACCCTGGGCGATCTCACGGTGGAACGGGATCCGGGATCGGCTCTCGCAGCCATCTCGGCAGCCGAACCCGACCACTGAGGCCCCTCGAACCCTCGACCGTCCCCGCCGGAGTGAAACCGGGGTCCGGAGTGAAACCGGAGTGAAGGAGATGCCGCCGTGAACGCGTCAGTACCCCTGATCTCCCTGCCGGGCGGCGGGTTGCTCATCCCCGCCGACGAGGTGACCGCCCTCCTGCGCCATCTCGCTTCGGGATGGCTGCACTCCGTGTACACGGGGGAGACGGAACTCGACCCGGGAACGACCCTCGGCCTGGCCACCGTCCTGATGGAACTCGCCGACCAGATCGACGTGGAGTGCATCGCCTTCATGCCGCTCCAGGAAGAGGACTGACCGCCGTCAGTCGGGCGGCTCCGGTACCACCGGCCGCTCGCTGGGAGTCGGCTCGGGCGGCGCCGGGGGAGGCGGGGGCGGCTCCTCGTCGGGACCGGCGGGCTGTGGATCGCGAGGGACCGGATCCGGTCGCTCCGGTACGGGCGCAGGGCCCTGGGGGCCAGGCTCTGTGGTCCACTCCACGGTCCGCTCCATCAGGCTCTCACCTCAGTCGTCCGAGCCGGGCTCCGTCAACGGCGTCCTCAGGACGCCGAGCCCGGCGGTCAGCCCCCGCTGACGCGCTTTCCCCCGCCCCCAGTGTCAAACGACAACCCCAGCGGTGCGAGCCCGGCCGCCGGAGCTCGTGACGTTGGACGCGAGTTCCGCCGGCTTCTCGAAGCGGCCGAGCCGCCCCTGGCCTGCCCCGCTCCGCCCGGCCACGGAGCGCGCCGGTGACGTCAGGTCCGCAGCAGCCGCCCGAAGAAGGACCGGTACCGCTGCAGGGCCAGCCGAAGGTCCTCGGTGGCCACCTCTTCACCCGACTGCCACTGGCTCTCCAGCCCCCGCTTGTGTTCGGAGAAGGTCGCGGCGAGGGTCTGCATGACTTCCGCGACCAGGCCGTCGGCGTCGCGGACCGCACCCTGCGGGTCGTCCACGAAGCGGGCCTGGATCTCACCCCAGGTCTTCTGGTACTCCGTGGCCTCCTGCTCGGGGAGCAGCGCCTCGGTCTCCTCCTGGGGGACGTCCGCCGTGCCCTCCGCGGCCGGACTCTCCCCGTACGCGGCCTCTTGCGCGTCGGTGGCGTCGGCCTCCTGCCGCATCTCGTCGCGGTCCTCCCCCCGGGTCTCCTCCGCCGGGGTGTCGCCGGGGGTCGCCTCACCCGGGAACACCGGCTGCGGCTCACCGCCTCCCGGATGGGCCAGCTGCTCGGTGGTCAAGCCCTGTTCCTCTGCCCGGTTTTCTTCGTCCCTCTGCATCTCGAGTCACCTCGTCGTCCCGACCAGTTCGTCGAAGAGCGCGCGGTAGTGCACCATGGCCCCGCGCAGTTCCTCCGTGGTTGCCTGTCCCTTGCTGCTGCGGATGTTGACCTCGTGCGCCGCGCGGTAGTGCTCCAGGGTCCGCCCGTGTTCGACGGACAGCTCGCGCAGCTGCTCCTCGTACCCCTCGGTGGGGTAGCCGCGGTCCCGCATCAGCCGGGTGACCAGCTCGTCCGCCTGCGAGACCGCGCCTTCCGGCCGGTCGACGAAGCGCTGCTGGACGGTGGTCCACGCGTCGGCGTAGCGGTGCCGGTCCTCGGCGGGGAGTTCCCTGATGTCGAGGTCGTCGTGCCGGACCTCGCGCTCCCGCAGCTCGGCATCGGCGGCGCGCTTGCTGCCCATGCGATCCACGGTCCGCTCGTATTCCGGACCGAACCGCTCCTGCAACCGGCGCCGCCGCCGGAACATCCACGCGGCGATGCCGGCGAGGACCAGTACGACGGCGACCGGGATCAGAACGGCGAGAAGTGTGCTGGTGGACATCTGATCCTCCCAGAGCCGTCTCTGCTGTACCGGTGTTCGACGCAACGGCGTCTGCCCTGAACCCGCCTGCTCAAACGGATGCCCGGCCGTGCCGGCCTCGACGGCCGTCTTCGGGGTCCGCCTGCGCCGGCGCGGCTCACTCGCGCCGAAGCCCGTCGGAGAGGCCCGCACCGCTGCCGGTGTCGAGGGCCGCACTCCCGTGAGGGGACAGGTGGTACAGCGCGAACGCGCGGTCGATGACGGCCATGGCGACGTTGCGCACCCTGACGCCGCCCGACGTCAGGCCGTGTTCCGTGCCGAGGTGCGCGTGCCCGTGTACGGCGAGGTCCGCACCGGCCTCGTCCACGGCCTCCGCCAGCAGGTAGCTTCCGAGGAAGGGGTAGATCTCCAGCGGCTCGCCCGCCAGCGTGTCCCTGACCGGAGAGAAATGCGTCAGCGCGATCCGCAGCGCACAGCCGTCGGCCTGCAGCTCGCGCAGCGCCCCGGCCAGGCCGTCCGCACAGGTCCGGGTGTACCGGATGAACGCCTTCATCTCCGGCTCGCCGAACTCGCTCGCGCTGCGCCCGGCGAAGCCGCCGCAGAACCCCTTGGTCCCTGCGACGCCGACCCTCGTACCGTCGAGGTCGAGGACCACGCCCTCGCCCTCCAGGACCCGGACGCCTTCCTCCGCCAGCTCCCGGATGACGAGGTCCTGCTGATCGCTCTGGTAATCGTGATTGCCGAGGACGGCGACCACGGGCACCGGCAGCCCGGACACCTCGCGGGCCACCACCCGTGCCTCCTCGGGGGTGCCGTGCCGGGTGAGGTCGCCCGCCAGCAGCAGCAGGTCCGCGCAGTCTCCGAGGGTGTCGAACGCCGGGCGCAGCATGCCCGCGCTGCCCGGGCCGAGGTGGATGTCCCCCACGGCCGCGACGCGGATCACGACAGCTCCTCGGCGTGGTCGGGAGGACCCGCGCGGTTCACGGTCAGGTCCTCCTGCCAGCGCAGGCCCGCCAGTTCCTCCGCGGCGATCCGCAAAACGGCCGCCCGGGTGTCGGCCCCGGAGACGTTTCCCCAGATCAACGCCCCGGCGCCGCGTACTTCGATGCGTACACCGAGCTCGGACACCTCCTCCCGCGCCAGGCGCTCGCGCAGGTGCTCCACGCGGTACTCGATGTTGTCGGCGGAGGTCATGGCGTCGCCTCGCGGGGATCGATGACGCGCAGCCGTTCCAGGAGGTACAGGAAGGCGTCGGGCAGGGGGTCGGCCCGGTGGGCCCGGTCGAGCCGCTCCCAGTCGATCTGCTCCCTCAGCATCCGGGCCATCGGCAGCAGATCGCCGAAGTCGCAGTAGTGCTCGCACAGCGCGGCCAGCCGGCTGTCCATGAGGTCGGTGGGGGAGAGGACCGGCATCCAGACCGAGTCCACCGCTTTCACGGCTGCCCGGTCGAGGAGCTCCGTGCTCACCGGCTTCCGGGCCAGCTCGAAGATCAGATCGATCTCCTCCCCGCCGGTTCTGCCCTTGACCAGCCAGTCCTCGGGGGCCCTGCGCATCTCGATGCCCCCGGCTTCCAGCGATTGGATGACGGCGTCGGCGTCCTCGGGGCGGAGGCAGAAGTCCGTGTCGTGCTGGAAGCGGGCCGGTACTCCATGGGCGAACGCGGCCACGCTGCCGGCGAGCGCGAACGGCTGCCCGGACTGCTTGAGGAGCGCCGCCACGTGCTTGGTGACCTCCAGGATCGCCTGGGTGTGGTCCTTCGGCAGCTGGCCGTTGGAGAGGGCCGGGGGGCCGAGGCCTTCCGCGGCCGCGAGGCCGCCCGGCTGGAGGACACGATGACTGCTCATGGGGGCCTCGCTCACTCACGGCGACAACACCCGCACGTCCGGGGAATCAAGTATGCGCTCGGGACGGGCGCAGGGCTCCTGCGGAGCCCCGGCCGTCATGGCAGGCGCCTATCCGTTTCCGCACCGTCGAAACCCGGGCGCCGTGGCGGCCGCGGTCGGGGTCGGGGTCGGGGTCGCGGGCGTGGTCGTGGGAACGTCCGGAGTGCAGGCGTACGGGCGAGTGGGCCGGCGCCGGGCGGGTAGGCGCCGGACATGATCGCTCCCGTGGCCGACCGCTCCCGCGCGCGCCCTCCCACGGACTCACCCTGGAGGCGGACATGAACCGCGCCGCGCTGTTCGACGTCGACGGAACCCTCGCCGACACCAACCACCTGCACGTCACCTGCTGGTGGGAGGCGCTCCGGCAGTCCGGTCACCTGGTGGCCATGCACGACATCCACCGCGCGATCGGCCTTCCCGGCGAGGACCTGCTCGCCCACCTCCTGGGAGACGACCGTGACACGGACGAGGACGACGGGATCAGCGCGGCGCACGACACGCTCTACGGCACGTACTTCGACCGGCTGCCTCCCCTCGACTCGGCCGCCGAGCTGCTGCGCGCCCTCGACCGCCGCGGCTGGAGGGTGGTCCTGGTGACCTCCGCGAGCGGTACCGAGCTCGACGCGCTGACACGGGCCATCGACGCCGACGACGCCATCGCCGCCACCACGAGCTCCGACGACGTCAGCGAGGGGAAGCCGGATCCGGAGCCCGTCATCCGAGCCCTCGAGCTCGCCGGCGCGGACAGGAGCGACGCCGTCTTCGTCGGCGACACCGTGTGGGACATGAAGGCCGGCACCCGCGCCGAAGTCACCTGCGTCGGCCTGCTGAGCGGTGGGATCCCCCGCCGCGACCTCGAGGAGGCGGGGGCGCGCGCCGTGTACCGCCATCCGGCCGACTTGCTGGCCGGCCTCGAGCGCAGCCCGTTCGCGGACGCACCGCGGTAGCAGGCTCCCCCCGAAGCGCCGGCGGATGAGGGGGCACGCCGTGGGTAGGCGCCAGCCGGAGGACCGATGCCGTGACACGCGCAGACTGGCTGCTGACAGCAGACGAACGGGGCAACGCCGCGACACGCCTGGACACACGCCACCCGGGCGGGACGGCCTGGTCCGAGGGAAACCGTGCACGGGCCCTGGTCCACGGCTCCGCCTACTTCGCGGAGCTCCTGGCGGGAATCCGCGCGATGCACGCGGGCGACCTCCTGCTGTTCACCGACTGGCGAGGCGACCCCGACGAACGCCTCGACGGACCCGGCACCGAGATCGGCACCGTCCTGTGCCGGGCGGCGCAAGCCGGTGTCACCGTCAAGGGGCTGCTGTGGCGCTCGCACCTGGACAGCCTCCACTTCAGCGAAGAGGAGAACCGCCACCTCGGCGAGGAGATCGAGGAGGCCGGCGGCGAGTGCCTGCTCGACCTGCGGGTGCGGCCCGGCGGGTCACACCACCAGAAGCTGGTGGTCCTGCGCCACCCCGGCCGCCCCGAGCTGGACGTCGCGTACGTCGGCGGCATCGACCTCTGCCACAACCGCAACGACGACGCTGCCCACCGCGGCGACCGCCAGTCGCTGCCCCTGGCCCGCGCGTACGGGCCGCATCCGCCGTGGCACGACGTCCAGCTCGCCCTGCGCGGTCCGGTCGTCGGCGACATCGAGGCCGTCTTCCGCGAACGCTGGGACGACCCGGCGCCGCTCAGCCGCAGCCCCCTCGCCCGCCTGCGGGAGCGCGTACACCGGGAGGACACCAGCGCGGGCTCCCTGCCGCCGCAGGCAGCCGATCCGGCGCCCTGCGGCACGCACACCGTGCAGGTGCTGCGCACGTACCCGAACCGTCTGCTGTACGGCTACCCCTTCGCACCCGACGGCGAGCGCAGCATCGCACGGGGTTACCTCAAAGCGCTGCGGCGGGCCCGGTCCCTGATCTACCTCGAGGACCAGTACCTGTGGTCCCCGCGGGTCGTGGACTGCTTCGCCCGGGCGCTGAGCACGCACCAGCAGCTGAGACTGATCGCCGTCATCCCCTCGGTCCCCGAGCAGGACGGGCGGCTCACCCTGCCGATGAACCTGATCGGGCGGATCACGGCCCTCGACGAACTGCGCCGCGCCGGCGGTGACCGCGTCGCGGTGTACGGCCTGGAGAACCCGGCCGGAACCCCCGTCTACGTACACGCCAAGGTGTGCGTGATCGACGACGCCTGGGCCTCCGTCGGCTCCGACAACATCAACCTGCGCTCGTGGACGCACGATTCGGAACTCAGCTGCGTCGTGCTCGACCAGAGCCCGGACCTGCGGGAACCGTCCGACCCCGGCGGCCTCGGTGACGGCGCGCGCGTCTTCGCCCGCGAGCTGCGCCTGGAACTCATGCGCGAGCACCTGGAGGCACCGGACGAGCCGGAGCAGCAGCGGGAGGAGCAGCGGGAGGAGCGGGCGCAGGACGCGCTGTGCGACCCGGCGACGGCCTTCGACGCTTTCGAGGAAGCCGCCGCCCGCCTGGACGCCTGGCACCGGGCCGGCGGCCGCGGGCCCCGGCCGCCGGGCCGCCTGCGCCGGTACGTGCCGCCCGAGCTGTCCGCGGTGAAGCGGCTGCTCGCCACGCCGCTGCACCACGTCCTGGTCGACCCGGACGGACGCCCGCTGCTCCTGCGGCGCCGCAACGCGTTCTGAGCGACCACACCGCGGCCGCGTGGAGCGTCGAGCGTCGGGCAGTGGGTCCGTCCGCCGATTGCGGGTAGGCGCCGGGGGTGAGCTATGTGAGCCGCGGCAAGGGCTATTCCCGTGACAGCCGGTACATCACCACCCGGATCACCGCCGACGGGCGGGACGGCTACCCGGTGGAGCCCGGCCGCTACCGCCTGGTCGTCAGCAGGGCCTGCCCGTGGGCGAGCCGGGCGGTGATCGTACGGCGGCTCCTCGGGCTGGAACAGGCACTCCCGATGGCCGTCGCCGGGCCCGTGCACGACGAGCGCAGCTGGTCCTTCGACCTGGATCCCGGCGGGCGTGACCCGGTGCTCGGCATCGAACGGCTCCGGGAGGCGTACCTCGCGCGCGACCCCGGCTACGACCGGGGCATCACGGTGCCGGCCATCGTGGACGTACCCAGCGGGAAGGTGGTGACCAACGACTTCGCGCGGATCACGCTCGACATGTCGCTGGAGTGGACGCAATACCACCGCCCCGGAGCGCCGGACCTCTACCCGTCCGCCCTGCGTCCGCACATCGACGCCGTCAACGAGGTGGTGTACCGCGACGTCAACAACGCCGTCTACGAAGCCGGGTTCGCCGGCAGCCAGGAGGCGTACGCCGAAGCGTACGGGCGGCTGTTCGCCCGGCTCGACTGGCTGTCCGCCCGGCTGGAACGGTCCCGCTACCTCGTCGGCGACACCCTCACCGAAGCGGACGTACGGCTGTTCACCACGCTCGTACGCTTCGACGCCGTCTACCACGGCCACTTCAAGTGCAACCGGCACAAGCTGACCGAGATGCCGGTGCTCTGGGCGTACGCACGGGACCTGTTCCAGACGCCCGGGTTCGGCGACACCGTCGACTTCGACCACATCAAACGGCACTACTACCTGGTGCACACCGACATCAACCCCACGGGTGTCGTACCGGCCGGCCCCGACACGTCGGCCTGGCTCGCGCCGCACGGCCGCGCCGTCCTGGGCGGCCTGGGCGGCCGCCCCTTCGGCGACGGCACCGCACCCGGGCCGGTCGCTCCGGACGAAGCCGTACCGACCGGCCACAACCCCCTCGGCTGAACCCTGGACTGGACGCCGTCAACCGCCCCCACGGTCCGGTCCTGCGCACGTCCTCACCAGCGGTACCAGCGCCCCCCGGAGCCCCGGACGAAGAAGCCCAGCACCCACAGCACCAGCACGGCGATCGCGACCCACCACAGCACCTCCAGGGCGAAACCGGCCCCGAAGAGCACCAGGATCAACAGCAGAACCAGAAGAAGGGGAACCATCGTCTACCTCCGATCAACGGAAACCCGCGCCGGATGGGCGCGTCGGCCTATGGGGCGGCTGCCCCCGCTCGGCCCGTTCATGCGGGCCGCCGCTGTGACCGGCCGGCTTCCCGTTCGGCCCACAGGAA
This sequence comes from Streptomyces sp. NPDC046303, assembly GCF_055588085.1. Lineage (NCBI taxonomy): Bacteria > Bacillati > Actinomycetota > Actinomycetes > Kitasatosporales > Streptomycetaceae > Streptomyces > Streptomyces sp. NPDC046303. Next base: position 703 of record NZ_JBVJFA010000031.1, on the reverse strand, counting down.
CGTGGGACGGACCCGTCGAGCCGGGTAGGCGGGAGGCATGGACTCACATGCTCTCGACACTCCCACCAAGGTCACACCGGTCCTGGACACCGCGTCGGCGTGGTGGCTGACGACCCTGGGCCGGATCGAGCGGAGCACAGCGGCCGATCCGGCCATCCGGGTCCTCCGGCGGGGGATCCGGGCGGTTCCGCTGGGTGCGGCACGCGCCGTGCTGCGGGGCCGGCCGCTGGGCCATCCCCTCCATCCCGTGCTCGTCCAGATGCCCATCGGGTGCTGGCTCTCGGCTGCCGTACTGGACGTCGTACCGGGCTCGCAGCGCGCGGTCACCACCCTGACGGCCGTCGGCCTGGCCGGCGTGGCCCCGGCCGCCGTCGCCGGCTGGGTCGACTGGGCCGACCTGCCGCCCGAGCAGGCCCGCGTCGGCCTCGTCCACGCCGTGTCGAACGTCGCCGCGGTCGGCTGCTACACGGCGTCCCTGGCCGCCCGCCTGCGCGGACGCCCCGTGAAGGGCAGGCTGTGGTCGTGGGCCGGGATGACGGCGGTCGCCGTCACCGGGGCCCTCGGCGGCCACATGGCCTACCGGCAGGCCATCGGAGCCGATCCCGCGGCCTAGACGAGTAAGTCCGAAGTCTTCGTCAGTGGTCGTAGGCGATGAGTGATCGTGTGATGGCTGTGCCGTTGGCCCGGTTGTGCCAGATCGCTG